>NZWK01000001.1 GCA_002701625.1 Chloroflexota bacterium | reverse complement strand
TTGGATTACCGCCACCACCTGGATTGCCGCCGCCACTTGGAGGAGCACCTTGAGGAGGAGCATCGCCGCCACCGCCGCCGCCGCCACCTTGAGGAGGAGGAGCACCGCCACCACCACCCGGAGGAGGAGGAGGAGGAGCACCGCCACCACCACCCGGAGGAGGAGGAGGCTCACCACCACCGCCGCCACCACCACCCGGAGGAGGAGGAGGAGGAGCACCGCCGCCACCACCACCCGGAGGTGGTCCCTGGGCAACAGCTATTCCAGCGCTTACTTGTGAAAATAAGAGGAAGACTATCAGCACGAGTGACAAAAACTTTTGCAATCCTCGTCTCATACTTTTGCGAATTGGCAGCTCACTCATAAATCTACTCCGAACATCTCTCTGACGTTACTTCTTGTTTTTTCTATTTTGCACAACGGAAACTATCTGCAAAGTAGAAGAACGAACCTGATACCGCATCTAAATCACCACCGGTCACAGTTAAGGCATAACTTCGAGCACTGGATTCACATATCCATCCGCCAATTACGGCTACACCGTCAACCGCGCCATCTGCATCATAGGCAGCGAAAGTAGCGTATGACGCTTGCTGTGAGTCGACTTCAAGCCCTTCTGCTCCAGCACCTGTGACTTGGAAATTTGAACCGGTAGCCGCTGAAACGAGTTCAAATGCGCCTAGTACGGATTCCTGTGGTGTTAATGGTGGATCAGTTGTGATCCAAGTCATTAATAAGCTCACACCGCCAGCACTTGCTAGCAAGGTTCCACTCTCTTCAGAGGCCTCACCACCACCAATTCCGGAAGCCACAGGCTCAACAGTGGCTGGGAACGGGATCACAAATCCGAATTTGTCGTAATCGATAATTGGCACAGGAGTTGCGGTGGCGAATTGGGCACTCCCGTCAGGTAGTTGTAAGAAGAGTCCTTGCAGGCCACTATTAGTCTCATTCGCTTTAGTGATTCCTTCATTCGCCTCACTTAACTCAGACTCGAGTGCTGAGATTCGCCCTTTTATATCAGCTAGGTCAGACCGAATCGCAGCAATATCTTCCTCGCTGGCACCACCATTTACGATGGTTTCGCCTGAACATCCGATCAGTGCAAGGCCAAGAAGTGCGATTAATAACGTACGACCTACTCGAAAACTAAGTTTCATTAAAGGTATCCCCATTTCTTTCAAATGCTGATTTAGTAACTTTCTCTGACCTTATAGTGCCTGTTACTTAGCGGTAAAGCAACTTTCATCAACTGATGGTACTAGGAAAGCCCGAATTAGGCGTATAATTTAGCAACATGTGGGATGCCTGTCTCGCATTTAGCGTTGTGAATCGGGCTTGTACATTGATGGGTTGATTTACGAAATCTGCTATGAATCACAATAATTTTCAGAAGAATCAAGGACTTAGCTCACGCGTCGTTGCGGCGTTTAGAACAAATCCTTCAAACGGTTTCTATCTATGGGTAGCGATGTGGCCTGTGCTGGCAATCATTGGCGTGGTACTCCTCAAACTTCCGATGAGTTCTACGGGTGACGTTGAAATTTCTATGGTTGATGCCATATTTACG
Source organism: Chloroflexota bacterium (assembly GCA_002701625.1). The sequence goes on along the minus strand of NZWK01000001.1, from coordinate 9,223 downwards.
TCAATTTCAGCTGTGACTCTGACCGGTCTGACTGTAGTTGACACTAATCTTGTGTGGTCCACCGTTGGTTTGATGATTTTGCTTGGTTTGTTTCAGCTTGGCGGCCTGGGAGCTTTCGCTGGTTTGGCCGCTATTTTGCTTAGAATAGGGCAGTTGACCGGTCTGCGAGAAAATCAAATCAGAAGAGCGCAGGGTCTGAGTGGCGATCAGGATGAATCGCGATTAAGTCTTCTGTGGATCGTCAAATTTATGCTGGGAATGCAATCAATTGCATTCCTCTTAATATTCATCAGTTTTTCTATTTCGGAAGGGCGCGTTCACGTAAGTGCCATATGGCCTTCAGTATTTTTAGCTATTTCCGCTGTTAATAGTGCGGGTTTCGTATATTGGGGCGAAATTGACTCGGTGGCTGGCAATAATTTTCTCATGGCAATATTCAGTTTTTTTACGGTTATTGGTAGCTTTGGGCTATTAGTGCTTCACAACTTAGTTGGTTCATACCGCGAGGTATTTAACATGCAATTAGGGACTGCTAGGAACATTAAATCCTATATTCTCTCGATGAGACACCAAGCTCTTCGGGAAATTTGGCGAAGATTGTCACTTGACGCCAAGATAGTATTTTCCACATCTTTATTGTTGTTGGCTACGGGTACGGTCTGGGTATTTGTGCGTGAATATATCGGAGATGGGGTGTTGTCTGACAGAGGACTATTTGATGCACTATTCCATGCATTAACTGAAAGTTCATTTACACGCAGTTCAGGATTTTCAACGATTGACTGGTCCACACCTGATACAGGGACCCTTCTAGTTGTGACGGCACTGATGTTTATAGGTGGTGCTTCAGGCAGTGTGGGAGGTGGCATTCGCCTCACAACGTTTGGACTGGTCGCACACAAATTCATAAGCGTTGTTAGAGGGGATCAGCAGCAGGCAATTTTTGGGCGTGGAATCACTGATCATGATTTTCGTATTGCGTTGACCTTTCTGTCATGTTCATTGATTTTTCTGATGACAATGGTTTTGTTGATTTCACAGGTGACGACCGCGAATCTGGAGAGTGTTATTTTTGAAACAGCATCCGCATTTTCGAAGACTGGATTCTCTACTGGACTGACTAGTGAATTGGGTGACTTTGGAAAAATATTGCTCGCTATCACTATGCTCGTGGGACGTATCGGACCACTCGCAGTATTGACCTTGTTGGCCGGCGATCCCGATCGACAACAGACTGCAGGCACTATTCGTTATCCCGAAGAATCTGTTGTACTTGGATAATTAGGTTTCTGTTTACTTTGTGGCGATCGTTTTCTAGAATCAATTTAATCTTGTTAACGATTCATTCAACGAAAGCGATAGATTCATGTCGAATTTTTTTTGGGTGTTAGTTCCTCTGGTCGCACTACTTGCCGTGGTCGCCTGCTCAAGTGGTGAGAGCGATTCAAGTGTGGCCGAAGTAGCTGCGTCGACACAGACAGCAGCAGCAACACAAACAGCAGCAGCAACACAAACAGCAGCAGCAACACAGACAGCAGTAGCAACACAGACAGCAGCGTCGACACAAACAGCAGCAGCAACACAAACAGCAGCGACACAGACAGCGGCAGCGACACAGACAGCAGCAGCAACGCAAGTTGCTACGGCAATGGCCATTCCGGCTGCTCCACCGATTGATCTCACTTCGATTAATGCAGTGTGTGAAAATCGCGACGGGTACATATACTGCACCTCAAGTGTTCTTGCGGCACCATCCGAGGTGACTATCGGCTGGGGAGAATTGTCAGGAGTATCACCAGAAGTATTTTGTGCCACAGATATCACCACTCAGGTGTGTGAATGGATGACTCGTGGCTTACTTGCGGCTATCTCCAGATGGGGTAATTACGCTCCCGTGGAATATTGGGTGCTTGGTACAGATTATGAAGCCTACGAGAATCTAACGGCTGAAAACTGTGCACGACGTATTGCTAGAGGCCAGATGCGTCAGGTGGACTGTGATCGTAAGCACGGCCCTGACGGAAATCACGGATTTTATTCATACTGGGAACTTGGTTCAGACTCGGTAGCTTCTGGACGTCCTGGTGGTAGCGCTGGCTTGAACGGTGACCGACAATGGGGCATTCACTTTTTTACATCATCACTTCCAGTTGCTCTGACCGACTACTTCGAAGTGAACGGACTTAATGAACAGAAGACTCTCCATCACGAATATTTTCATGGTGTCCAGCACGCACACATTTATACGAAAGACCGGAGTCAGCGAGACAAATTACTTGGTCCGGTTTGGTTTAACGAAGGGGCAGCTGAGTACATGGCGCACGTCGCTGTGAAAGAAGGCAGAGCTTCGGGCCTCATAGACATGGTTAAAACAGAAGGCCGGTGGTCATTCGAATTTGAGGAGGAAATGCAACAGAAAATGCGGAGTTGGGAGCGGAACTCTTTGACCTGCCCTGGATTGAAATTGAAAGATATGACCTACCAGAACAGCTGTAATAATTCATCATATGACCTCGGGACATGGGCTCATGCTTACCTAGCAAATAAATATGGCGCGACGGTTTTACTGGACACCTATTATCCGATGCTGAATGACGTGTCGAGCTGGGAAGAGGCCTTCGTAGCGACATACGGACTAAGCTCGAATGATTTTCTCGCTGAATTTGATACATTTTTGGGACTTTCTTTGTCGGAGCAGTCGGAGATTCTGCCGAAGTAAATACGACTGGTCGTTTTATTCTCAATTTGAGATGAGGATGAATCAGAAAATTGAGGGAGCCTACAGAATCCAAACTGAGGTCAGTTAGGTGATACGTTGCCGTATTTGGGTTGTCTGATCTCAAATCGGTAATGTCATCTGAGTGACGCCATATAATTGTAAATCTCAGTGGACTTGTCACAATGCTTTTGAATTATTGACTTGAGTTAGAGTGAGCAATCGGAGAATGCGATGTACATTATTGATATTTCAAGTTTAAAAAAAGAAGGTGAATTTGGATCTAAAGAGTGGGGTGAGGCCTGTGCGGCGGCGGCCGTAAAAATACTTGAGGCCGCTGATCTGCCTGCTGATTTCGAGTGGGCCTTTACTGAACGTTACACCTACCCGCCAGATCGACTGATGAAGGACGGCCGCACGCAGTGCGGGTACTACATCATGGTGAAGAACGGTGAAATAACTGGTGGTGATGGTGAACCAGAGGAGGCTCTTGCGATCCGCGGATTTCACGTTCGGGCGCGTTGGGCCGCGTTGTGTAGTCAGTCTGGTGCCTTTTATGGTGCCGAGGGGAAGTTAAAGCGCGGCGAGGGTGAAGTGGCAATGCGCGAGGCAATTGAACGATATCTAGGACGTAACGATCCATACGGGGAGATACAACCGTCAGAGCGGTATTTTCCAGAAACCGTCCGTGGTCCGTTGATGGCTGGATCAGAGGAAGGCAATGGCCTTCATAATATCGCGGCATCTATGCAGGCCACCTCTCCGGAGTTTGCTGACTTTCCGGTGACAGAAATGTTGGTTCCAGTTTTCGATGAGATGACCGAAGAGCAAAAGCGGGCATTCATAAAACTGCTTGGTATCGATATATAACCTTTTCTCTTTTTACGATTTTGAATAACTCGGTGTACCAGTTGAATGTGATATAACTCTTGAAAAGAGTGAGATTATTTGTTCGGGAGAAATATCATGACCCAAGATGAGCATCCTTTGGTTACTAAATATCGTGAATTCAGTCCTGCCTCAGAGGCATTACACGAGAAGGCTCGAAAAGTATTTCCTGGCGGCGATACCAGATCCAGCGCACATTATGGGCCATACCCGCTGACTATCACCGAGGCATCGGGCTGTGTGATGAAAGATGCTGATGGACATGAAGTGTTAGATTTTATGAATAATTTCACGTCTCTGGTGCACGGACATGCTCGCCCGGAAATAGTTGAGTCTGTGCAGAAACAGATTGCTCTTGGGTCGGCCTATGCCGCGACAAGTCAAAACCAGATTGATCTTGCCGAAATAATTACTGAGAGGATTCCGTCCGTGGATCAAATGCGTTTCACTAGCTCAGGAAGCGAGGGAACGACGATGGCCATTCGGTGTGCACGAGCGGCTACTGGACGTCAGAAAATTATGAAGATGGAGGGCGGTTACCACGGGAGCTTTGAGCTTGCTGAGGTGTCATTGGTGCCCATGCCGGATTCGCGAGGAGATCTAAGTGAGCCTAATTCAACGCCACTCGACGGGAGTTTTCCAGACAGCGTGTTACAGGACACGGTGATCTGCCCATATAACGAACCAGAAATGGCTAAAAATCTTATCGAGAAACATCATTCTGAGCTAGCAGCAATAATTGTTGAGCCGGTTCTGGGTTCAATGGGCATGGTACCCGCCACACGGGAGTTTCTGCAGACATTGCGAGACGCCGCTACTGCGAACGGAATCATTTTGATCTTTGATGAGGTTATTTCTTTGAGGATAAATTACGGTGGGGCTCAAAAATTTTTTGGCGTCACGCCCGATCTCACTTGCTTGGGCAAAATAATTGGAGGTGGATTACCTGTTGGAGGAGTTGGTGGACGCGCAGATCTAATGCAATTATTTAGTCCCGATAATGCTAGACCGGTTATGCATGCGAGTACTTTTTCAGGGAATGCATTGACGATGTCGGCAGGCCTGCCCGCTATGCAAGCGTTTAACGAGGATGAATGTAACCGGATTAATGTGTTGGCCGATAAATTACGAGATGGTTTTAATCAGGCGTTTGCTCAGGCAGGAATCTTAGGGAACGCAAGTGGTATCGGTTCGCTGACTAATATTAATTTCAGTGAGAAACCATTGACTGACTCTCGTGACTACTTGGATGGACTACTTGTTAGCAAGCACATCGGACCACTGTTGCACCTTGGAATGTTGAGACATGGAGTAGCTTCGGCGTCACGTCTGATGTTTTGTACAAGTACAGCGATGAGTGATCGTGAGATTGAAAAAACAGTAGCAGCTTTGCACGCAACTCTCGATGAGCTGAAGCCATTTGTCGAGACTGAGTGCCCCGAATTAATTTTATAGTGTGTTTGAGATGCCTAGATTCGTCCTATGATGCTAGCTTTGCTCTGAGGCCGGTATTTGCAGATGAAAGTCAGTGACCTTCTGAAAATTGTGAGCGATCTGTAAAGTCAGCCTGTCGGTGTTCTGTGCTGTCGAAATCATCAGACCCGTTGGGAGACCATCACTGTCAAACCCGTTTGGTACTGAAATCGATGGTTGTCTAGTTTGATTAAAGACACTTGTATTTCTAACTTTTTTCCCCAGATTCTCTGGCTCGTCGGTAATCGGTTCGGCCACTTGCGGGCAAGTGGGGACAATGTATCCGTCAATCTGATGCTCACGTAACGCGTTCTCAAAGCTGACTTCAACGTCTCGTCGATAATCCAGGGCTCGAACATAGTCATGAAGTGACGCATCAAGGCCAGCCAGCATCTGGCCACGTACTCGTTCTCCAACTAACTCTTTACTCTCACGGAGTATGTTTTCGATGTAGGTCGAACCTTCTGCTGCGGCTATGGGTGAGAGCCGTGCTCGCATATCTTTATAATCAGGCATGGGTTCAAATTCGGTGATCTCAACGCCAAGACCACGAAAAATATCTAGTGAGTTTTCGAACGAATCGAGAACCCCTGATTGACAACCCTCGAGCAAACTGGGAATGATTGCTAATTTCAGACCGGCGATTGAATCTTCAAGTTGGTTGACAAAAGAGACGCGCTTTCTCGGCTCGATCATCCACTCAAGCATCATTGCGCATTCCTGTGCGGATCTTGTCATAGGACCTGCGTGGTCTAAAGTTTTTGAGAGAGGGATTATTCCCTTTGTGCTTACGAGTCCAAAAGTAGGTTTGTGTCCTGTTATCCCACAAAAGGCAGCAGGATTTCTGACAGAACCACCAGTATCAGTGCCGAGGGCCGCTGCTACTTGCCCTGCGGCCACTGCAGCTCCTGAGCCGCCCGAAGAACCACCAGGGACTCTAGTTAAATCCCAGGGATTTCGAGTAGGACCATAATGTGGGTTATTGGTGGTCATACCCATAGCCAGTTCGTGAGTGTTTGTCTTGCCCACCACCACCATTCCGGCCTGTTGCAGAAGACTGATAACTACAGAATCCTCATCAGGTATTCGGTCTTTAAAGGCAGCTGTACCTCCGGTAGTTGCTATGCCTGCAGTGTCATACAAGTCTTTTACGGCAAGTGGAATTCCATCCAACACGCTTAATGGACCAGTTGACGAAAGGCGTTCATCAGCTTTAGCAGCCTGACTCAAGGCAAGCTCTTCTGTCATTAGTACAAATGAATTCAGCTCAGGATTAGTTTCGTTCATTTTTCGAAACGTATCGTCTACGAGTTCACGCACTGACACCTCTTTGTTGTCGAGGAGTCCCCGCAACTCCATGATGGAGTAATAATTGTTATCGAGTGCTGTCATGTGTGAAGACTAACGAGACCCAAAACTAACCGTTTCGGCGACTAGTCTCGATTTATCTCAGCGAGACCGGTTTCCATACCTTGCAGTGCCCACGGAGCCCAAGGCATCGTGAAAAACTTAAATCCTTTTTCCACATAGAAATTAGGATCCATTCCAGGTGGGATGAAGTACATTCCAGGCACCACACCGTGTTTTTTACAGGCTGCTGCAATCGTATCGAGGCCCTCTTGGTAGATGTCGCTCGGATAATCAAGCGGGACATTGAGTTCAATGGAAAGATCGGATGGTCCAATCAAAAGGACGTCGATACCCGGTACGCTTAGGATTTCATCAATATTATCAATAGCCTGCTGTGTTTCAATCATCGGGATTATAAGAAGTTCTTCATTAACAGTATCTAGGTAATCACGGTAGTTTTCAAATTCACCCCACTCACCACGAATCCCCGCATTGCTGCGATCGCCGAGAGGTGAGTATTGGCAGGCTCTCACCATTTCAATAGCCTGTTCTTTGGTATTTACCATTGGTACGATGATGCCTCGAGCCCCGAGATCCAACGCAAAGCAAATCAGGTCCGCGCGATTCGCGCTGACTCGCACAATTGGAGCCGCGTCTTTGCCCTGCATAGCGGCCATTGCATCTTTGTACTCCTTGAGCTCTATCGGTGAGTGCTGGGTATCAAAAAGGATAAAATCAAGTCCTGAATTGGCCAGCATACTCATATTCTCTTCTGATAAGGAACCAGCAGTACCTACGACAGTTTTTCCGGCCCTTAGTCGATCTCGTATAGCATTCATTCGATACAACCTCTATTTCTTTGACATAAAACTCTTATTTTTAGTTCGTTGGTTATTTGTGTGTGCACGTTTACAAACCAACGCCATGCTACACGAAAAAACCATGCGGTGGTGAATCGGACTGCAACTGAGTGTAACTAAGTGGATACCAAGCTCTGATGATGGGATTTTATACTTGTTTCTTAAAACAATGTTTTAAATGTGATGCTGAGGTGTGTGAAAACCGATGGACTACCTGTGGGTTCTGAGTTACTGAAAATACTCTTATATTTATGGTTACAAACCGATCGACTAGTGGGGGATTCCGGTGATGACAGAAGCAACAAAGATTAGTGACGAGGTGTTAGATGTATTAAAAAGCATCCCCACACAGACGCTGATTGATGGGTTATGGGTAAAAGGCTGGCCTTCAGGCTATATCGAAGGGGCATTGCCCCTTAAGCCTGGCCAATCTATGGCAGGAAGAGCCGTGACCCTCCGATTCGTTCCGCATCGACCTGACCTAGCTGAAGATAAACCTAAACGAGAGCAGTCAGCAGAATACGTGGCCATTGAGCTTTGTGGTCCTGGTGAAGTATTAGTTATAGATGCTATGGGTTGGAAGTACAGCTCTATCGGCGGCGACATCAAATTCATGCGATTGATGCAGCGGAAAGTTGGTGGGTTGGTCACTGATGGGGGTGTGCGGGATAGTGTGATGCTGAAGGATTATGGGTTCCCAGTGTATTCAGCCAGTACTACCGCCAAACAGGGACCAGCTGATTTCTGGCCGTGGCAAGTGAATGATGCGATTCAGTGTGGGGGTGTATTGGTAAGACCCGGAGATGCGATTGTTGGGGATGATGATGGAGTGGTTGTAGTTCCTAGTTCCGAAGTTGATGAAGTCATACGAATCGCTCACGAGCGTGAGGAAGTTGAAGAAGTAATAAAGGCACAGTTGGAAATAGAGAACTGTTCTCCAGGCAAATATTATCCGTTTAATGAGGCCACTTGGAAACTATACGAGGAAAAAACTGGCAAGAAGAGGGTTCAGTAAGGCCGGACATCAGGCCAATAATTATTAGTAGTGACTGCCATTGAATTTCGGTTAAAGTGATTTTTTCCATAAAAATCGCCGGGTGGCGGCTAAAGTGATAGCGGACAGAGTTACGATTAATCCGATTGCGGTCATGGATTCACCGGCCGACCAGAAGCCTCGAAGAACGAAGATAACGCCGGCCGATAGAGGTAGTAGTCCAGCGCTTGCAAAAACATTTACGCTCATCACTCTCGCCATGACGTCGCTAGGCGTGCTTTCCTGAAGAAGAGTTCGCTGCGTAGTCATGAGTATTCCGCCACAAAGACCCCAAAGTGGTAGGAAAATAAATGTCAGCCATAAAGAGGTTGATAGACCAATAAACATAAGGCCGGGCCCAAAACAATTCAGTGCAAATAATAAGTAGCGGCCTTTTGCCGTCAGATTTTTGCGTGACGCAATGAATAGAGTTGAAATAATCATTCCACCGGACATGAGTCCAAACATTAGGGAGGTCATACCCGCGTCTAGTCCAAGTTGGAATCGGCCGATTTCCGGGACTAGGGTTTGGTAGGCACCGCCTCCAAAACCCATAACGCAGCCAGCCAGAGTCAGACTCCGCAGTGGCTCATTAGAGAACACGAACCGAATACCAGCCAAGATGTCTGGAATAAGTGAACTAAGAGATTTGTTAGATTGTGTTCGATCATTTGTGTCATAACTCATTACAAAAAATAACAAAGTACTAAGTACCATAAGCGCGGCCCAGAAAAGGAACGATAAATCCATTCCTAAGAATTGGATTAGACCACCGCCAAGTACGGCGCCAATTACCATGCTTGCCATCATGCCTAGGTTTTGCAGCGCAACCCCGGAGGCAAGTAGTTGACTTCCAACCAGCCTTGGAACCATAGCCTGATATACAGGCATTCCGGCAGCCCC
>NZWK01000002.1 GCA_002701625.1 Chloroflexota bacterium | reverse complement strand
GATTTGCTTCCTTAATGTCACGTAGTACATCGTTCACCAGCATACCTTGTAGTGGCATTGGCAAAGTATCAGGAGCTCCCTCTTCCTTCCAAATATCAGACCACCTTGATCGCAGCTGTCGGATTGGTTTTCCAGACATAGCACGTGACTGTACGGCGTCCTCCACTTTGGAGTCGATTATTCTCTGTTTTAGGAACATGGCGGTTTCTGATTCATGTGTGGCTAGCCAGATCGTACCGGTCCAAACCCCGGCTGATCCCATCGCGATCGAGGCTGCGAGATGTTTGCCACTTGATACCCCACCTGCAGTTAGAACTAGCGTATCCGTACCTTCGGCCATTTTCACAATTTCCGGTACGAGTGTAAAGGTGCCTACCGTTCCACTATGTCCACCGGAGTCATAACCTTGAGCGACCACAACGTCGACGCCTGCTTCGATTTGTCTTCGGGCTTGTCGTGGAAGTCCAACGAGTCCCCAGACTTTCATTCCCTCTTGATGAGCCCGTTCGATAATAAATGCTGGACTGCCTAGTCCTGAAGCGAATATAGGTACTTTTTCCTCAAATAATACATCGAGCTGCTGACGTGATCGTTCTAGAAGATTTTCGTAGCCAGAGTAGGTTGGGTCGATATCACTTGGTGGAGGAGAGTCAGGTGCACCAGAAACAGATTTAACGTGCTGCACAAATGTTCGGTGTTCGTCTGGGATCATTTCGTCCAGATCTTCACGATTTCCTTCAACGAATGAGGCAGGTACCAGCAAATCCACGCCGAAGGGCTTATCACCAATTTTGTCTCGAATCCAGCGGATATCAGAACGCAGTTCATCTGGCTTAAGGCCTGTCGCCCCGAGTATCCCAATGCCGCCTGCATTTGAAACTGCAGCGATTACGTCCTTAGTGTGAGCGAATGCAACTACTGGAATTTCACAACCATATTCTTCGCAAAGCCTTGTGTTTAGTGGGTTTCCATCCATTTTTTACTCCTTTATTATTCTTAATTTTTACTAGACCAGTACTGCTGGTGTGAGGGCAAACTCTTCAAGCATTTCATCTGCGTATGCGATCCGACCTGAGAGCTCGCCGCCGTCATCATGCACTAATCTTAAACAGGCTTCAGCCATATTTTCGACTGGCACTACTCGATCTTTATTTGATTCATTTACCAAGCCATGGTGCACAACCCCAGGAGTTGCGACGAGGCCCGGTGAGATCGCATTTACCCTGATATTTTGGTCGGCAACTTCAGACGCAAGACCAGTAGACAATCTTTCCAGCGCCGCTTTACACATTCCGTATACGGTACCGCCGGATGCAGGCCCTCCAACTTCTGGATGTAGAGCCGCGTGAGATGAGATGTTAAGTATCCAACCACTTCCTCTTTCTCGCATATTTTCCATGGCGAGTTGAGCCAGATGTAGTGGCCCATGCACTTGCACCTCAAACATTAGTTTCTGACGTTTTTCTGGAAATTCTGAGATAGGTATGAAGTACGTTACTGCCGCATTGTTGACTACGATATCTACGCTTCCAAAAAGTGCTTTAGTGGTTTCAATGAGCTGTACTCGATCTTCGGCGAGTGCCATGTCGCATCTGACTGCAGCCGCTTCACCGCCCGCATCATTAATCCGCTTCACCACAGAATTCATACTTCCGGCTAGGATATGATCTCCATCATCAACGGTTCGAGCGGAGACGACTACTTTAGCGCCTTCCATCGCGTATCGAATAGCAATTGCTTCTCCAATACCGCGTGATGCCCCAGTGATAACTGCGACCTTGCCGGCCAATAATCCATTTTTGTTAATTGACATCTATACCCCCGTATTTCTGTTTGCTCAGCTTAGCGCATTTCTGCTGAATCAGATGATTCCATTGCGTTGAAACTCTAGTACTTGTGTTTCTTCGTATCCCAGTAGGTCGATTAATATTTCAACATTGTGAGCACCTGTACTTGGTGTCGGGCCAGTGATTTCGCCCTGTCCTTTTTCAAGCTTCCATATCACTCCTCGATAAAGTGAATCAGGAGAGAAGTTCTCGTCTGTCACAGTGATATTAGTTCGGTGCAGACTATTGAGATTTTCATCGTTGACTAGGTCCAGTGCTCCCATGACTGGGTATGCCGGAATTTTCGACTTTTGGAGAATTTTGGTCAATTGCATAGCTGTGTAATCCTTGGTCCATGATTCAATGGCCTCATCTAATTCATTTTGGTTATCGAGTCGACCTTGCAAGGTCTCAAACTTAGAATTTGCTATATTCTCTGAATTTTGTAGTGCTAGACCCCTAAACGCTTCCCACTCTTCTTGATTTCGAACTGAGATGGATATCCACTGATCGGGTCCTGATGTTTGGTAGTAACCATGTGGTGCTGTGGCTGGGTATCTATTGCCTTGCGGACCCGCAACTCGACCGTTTAAGAAGTAATCCATCAAAGGTTCGGCTATTCGTTGAATGCAGGCTTCGCCTTGGGCTATATCAATGTGTTGACCCCGTCCCGTTGCGTCTCGAGATTCAAGTGCTGCGAGTATTGCAAAAAACGCATGACCTGCCGCGGTGGGATCTAAATCTGCTTGGTCTTCTTGTGGATGGTCAGAATCATGATATCCAAGAACACTTTTTATCCCATACAGAGCCGCCAGAGAGGGACCGTAGGTGACGAGATCTCTCCATGGGCCGTCAGTTGCTCCCGTTGCGGAGAGTGAGGCTAATATTATCTTCGGATTAACTCTCGTAAGAACGTCAAAACCGAGGCCTAACGAAGGCATTACACGGGCTGAAAAATTTTCGACTACTACGTCGCTGACGGCGACAAGTTTTTTATATATTTCTTTGCCATCTTCTGACTGGAGATCCAAACTCAAGCTTTTCTTACCGCGATCGAAGGCGTGATATGCCATCGGATCAGAAATATCGACTGCATCCCGAGTTGCTGTGCCGGCCATGCCTTTGCCTGCCATCGATACGCCTGATCCACCTGTGGGGGATTGTATTTTTATAACTTCCGCACCCATATCTTTAAAGCTCATTCCAAGGAGCGGTCCAGCCCAGACATGACCGTGGTCGATTACCCGTATTCCACTTAGTGGGCCATCAGTTGTTGTAGGCATTAGGTAATCCCTTGCTTGATAAGCTCTGTTCTTTGAGAAGCGTTGAGTCCTAATCGGGTTTCGAAGAATTCATCATTATGCTCACCAAGCTGTGGTGCAGGCCGGTACACGGCCCAGGGTGTTTGCGAAAACAGATATGGTGCACCGGGTATTTTGTAATTGCCAACAATCGGATGCTCAACCTCATGCCAAAACTCTCTGAGAGCCAAATGTTCACTTTCAACTATTTCATCAACCTTATTGACTGGCTGAAAAGGAATTCTATTTTCTGAGAATAATTTAAATAATTCTGATCGAGTTTTACCTTTCATCCAAGGATGCCAAAATGCGTCTAATTCCTTGTGCCACTGAAATGATAGCCATCTGTCGGAGAGCCTCGGGTCGTTTGCCCAGTCGGGATTATCCATAAGATTGATGAATCGTTTCCATTGTTCGTCTACCATTGTTATCACCTCGACAAACCCATCGGCCGCTGGAGTCACCTGCCACGGATAGAACCCGCTGCGATGTGTGCCATCTCTGGAACCAAGTACTCCTTGGAAGACAAATCCCGGAACACCTGAACCTCCTAAGTAGCTAGCCATAACCTCCACTACAGAGATCCATGCATGCAGCCCCTGTTTAAGTTGCCTTTTTTTGCGTAGTGCGAGAAGGGCCGCAATGGCACCATGAATACCTCCTTGGAAATCAGCCGCACAGTAGGGGAGCCAGAGAGGAACCTTATCAGGGTTTCCAATTTTCATCGAGGCACCTGAAGCAGCTGTAGCGGTTAATGCTGTTCCGGCCCAGTCTCTATATGGCGTGTCATAACCGAATATTGTGATCGATGACATCACCAACATGTCATTTTCTTTGGATAGTGATTCGTAAGTCAGGGGATCGTTTGTTGTGTCATCCAAAGCGAGGTTGCTGATCACCAAATCTACATCAGCGGCGGCCGAGATCAGTAAGTCCCGCCCCCCTTTTGTCGCTAGGTCGAGAGTCACACTCTTTTTATTAGTATTAAGAAACAAGTGCAACCCACTTTTTTCTATGTGGGGAATGTCTTTGGGAAACGGACCATGACTGCGGAGGGAATCACCTGTCCCGGGTCTTTCTAGCTTAATAACTTCAGCACCTAAGTCAGCCAATAATTTGCCAGCGTAGGCTACTGAGATAAAGTCACCTATCTCGAGTACTCGTAAATTCTTTAATGGTCCATTTATGTCCATAAGTATTTCCTGTGCCGGAATCATAGTGAACACTGTCAACTTTTTCCACGAAAAATCTCAAAAGGCTCGAAATTACAACAAACCTATGTCTTCGCTAATCGATGAATTAGAAAATCTGATTTTTGGATCGCACCTTCAGAGAAGATCGCTTCAATTTACTATTTATTCTTTCGCATTTCAGTAAACTGAATCATTTTGATCGTTTCAGAGACATTCCTTCGGCCAACTGCCGATTGCAAAAGGATGACCAGCGGCCACGATAGAAAAGTATGGCTGCTTAGTTGGTGGAGATATCTGTTGTGAGTTCAATTTGGCCCTTGCCCAGTATTTTGAAAAAGAGAGAGAGGGCATATTTTGGTTGAAGCATAGCTTGCAATATTAGGGCTTATTTGGGTGCAAAACTCGATCTAGCTTGTGCTCCCCATCTACCATCAATTTTTCTCATTATCCAAAGAGCCTGCTGCGTGGTAATTGGGCGATCATGTTCGTCATACCGGGTCCATTGAATAAACAAGTGCACTTTCTTCACTGAACTTTGCAGTACTTCAACTGAATCGAGCGTAGTATATTTCCAGGACGGTCCTGCTCGATTCATAAAGCCTGGTAGATAATCTTCTTCAAGTTCTTTCCTCGTTGGATAAATAGTCACGTCATCACCGGCGATGCGAATATGAGGTGTGTGTAACTTTTCGAAAAGAGTTTTATGGTCTGCTTCGTTTAAAGCGCTCATATATTCTTGAACGGCGCGTATTGCACCTGATTCAGCCGCCCTGAGCTGCTGTTTATTTATTTTTTTAGATTCTGAATTTACCACTTTTGACTAACTAACCAAAAACTACCCGTGTAACGTGATTTGAGTTTTCAGTTTATCTGTTTTTACACATAATTTTAGATATAGTTAGATGAGTTACGTGTTGACTTGCGAGTCAGCAATAATTGGATGCGGGGGCTTCTACCCCAAGTCTAATAAGGGGCGAGGTCTCAACCTCGCTCCTTATTTTTTAGGCAAAGCTATTTATTTATAAACGTGTGATGTAATTTTTTAGTGAAAATATTACAATTTACTCACTATGAAATCACTTACACGACTGCATCGGTATCGCCCAAGTATTGGTCTAATTATTGGATATGGTGCTTTGTCGATAGTAGGTAGTGCGATGGCTTGGCTCTCAATCCTGGTATGGTTCAGTAAACAGGTTTCTAAGGAATTGAATACTTCTTTTAAGGAGTGATCCAGTTTTTCAGCTTGTTGGTTTCCCGGCAGATACATCTACGCAAGTAGATACAATCAAGTGAGTGTTTAAATATGTATTTTGGAGAATATTATGCCAAAGGATTTCACAGAAGGTCAGCGCGAGGTTCAAGCTCAGGCTGATTCACTTCGACTTGCTGATCAAATGGCTGAGAAAGCTGTACACGCCTCTATTCGAGAAGATGATCGACTTTTTATAGAGGCGCGAGATATGTTTTTTCTGGCTACGGTCGATGCGGATGGTCATGCTAATTGTTCGTATAAAGGTGGTTCGCCGGGTTTCGTGAAAGTATTGGACGAGGAGACAATTGCGTTTCCTGTTTATGATGGCAATGGCATGTTTATGACTGCCGGCAGTATTGTTGACAATGGTGAAGTCGGTCTACTATTCATTGACTTTGAGGGCCAGAGTCGCATGCGCCTTAATGGGACGGCATCGCTTCACTCTTCAGACGACCTATTGTCTCAATATCCTGAGGCTCAATTTATTGTGAAAGTTAAGGCACGAGAGGTATTTGTTAATTGCCCGAGATATATTCATAAGCTTGAGTTAGTTGAACGTTCGGTCTTTGTGCCAGAAGCTGGGACAAAGACACCAATTGCAGATTGGAAACTACGAATGATAGACGCCGGATCTGGCGATTTATTAAGTTCTAAGGACCACACTTTACCTGAGTAGATACTCCAGGCGAGTATGTTTTCATTGACTGTCATTTAAAGATATGTCCAGATGTCTGGACATATCTTTAAATGTTTTTCATTAATACATTGTCACTATCGCGACAACAGCGACCACCACCGGCAGAACCAAGTTCGTCATACGGAACATTGCCCAAGGCGTCGCCTTCAAATCTTCATAAGTGGAACTGCCTTTCAGCTCATCATCATCAAGATTAAGTAAATCTGAAGCAATCATCATTGATCCTTTAATAGCGGGATCGCCGGCAATGATTTGAAAGAGAGCTGCGACAATCATCGCGACACTCACCAGTAGTCGCTCAGAACTGTCAATGTCTGCGGCAACAATTGCTATCACAAGAGCCATTTGGCTAGTGACGGCAATTGAGCTAACTTTCCAGTAGTCACCAATTCGGTTTCTAAGACCTTCGCTAAGTTCTTCTCGGTTCATCGAGTCTCCTTTTCGTTCAGCGCAAGGATACAGCTTGCTATGTGAGATTTGTGCTAAAAATCTCATGCGAGAAGATTTGAAAGGGCTTTCTAGCCGCGTTTTTGTTTATCAATATCGAGGCGATTAAGACTGGCTAAAGAGTGAAATGTGTGTCATCGCAAAGAGGCTGATCGCTAGAGTTTTTACATCCGCAAAAATAGATTTCCTCATCAGCTTCGGCTGTGTACTTCACTGGCTTAAATTCAGTTCCGCGATGGGAGGAGTCACAAAATGGTTGCTTTTCGCTTCTTCCACATGAACACCATAAATAACTTTTTCCCTCTTCCACATTTACGATGTACGGATCTTTTTGTGCGATGACTGGTAGCTCTTTCATTGATATGCCTTCCGGACAGTGCGTCCCTGCATGATTTTTTGGACCAAGTTACGTCGAAGCGTATCAGATTGTGGCCGCCCTGATGGCAAATTAGGTTTCGCATCTAAAAGAAATATGCCAACCATCTGTTGTTGTACTTCAAGAGCTATTTTCTTCAGCTCTTAGAAGGTTCACTTGCTGCCAAGTCACAACGATCACAACAGTGCAGGACTTCTCTGGCGGTCTTAAGCGTAGGAATTGAATTAGGCAGGGTGCATTGGCAAAAACTTTCATTGGAGCGGCGGTTGCAGCGGGTAATATAACGCTGGCTGCATGCTTCATAATCGACACCGGCAGTTAACTCTCGAGCCATCAGAAGCCAACAGTAGCCAGCCAGAGAATCCGGAAGCAATGTTGTGATCGTTTGACCGCCTTGGATCGCGATGTCACCTGACGTATGCTGTTTAATCTTTCGTTTGATTAATGATTCATTTGAATTTGTTGCGGTAGGATCGATCTGTTCAACTGTCCCTCTATATATGAGATCGTCAGTGCAGCCCACAGACTTTTTAAGCACGCAATAGCTCAAATCAAACCATTCAGTGAACCATGATTTCAGCCTTGGATAATTGGCGAAACGATGGGTACTACTATCTAGAGGTTGAAGAAACATATGATCACGGCTTAGGTAGTCCCCATATTCTCGGGCAAACTCTAAAGCTATGCGCTGAAAAGCTTGTTCATGGTCTTCATAGTTACCAACTAGTGATAATTCAACTTGGGTGGCATTCCCTTTTTCATCCTGCTCAAAGTGTGTCGTGGTTTCAATATTGCCGAGAAAGAGACGGGCAATATACCTGTGAAGATCATAATCTTCCGCAGTTAGTGGAGCGTATATCTGCGTGGCCCCCGAAATCGAGTCCAGTAATTTCTCCTGATTGTGGAGCAAGTCAGGCCATACAAGAAATCTGTCAAACTCACCAGTCGAGCTGTTTTTCTCATGTTTAATAGCTGGCTCTCCGTAGCTGAGGTTGGAGAACGGACTTATAAAAATGTCGACCATAGGTCTCATCCTCTTTTAAGATTGGGCTTAAATATAAAAGAAACGGATAGTTACGAAACGGCGGCGATCGCTTCAATTTCAACTTTTACGTCAGGTCGAAAAAGTCCGGCCACGTAAATCCAACTCATAGCGGGCGGGCCTTCTGGAAACTCCTGTGCATTTGCCTTACCGATGCTCGTCCAATCGCTCGGTTCTTCAGTCAAGAACACAGTGATTCTCGCGATATCGATCGACGATCCTCCTTCAGACGCGACGATGGCATTGATATTAGCGAGTGCTTGTGCGTACTGGGCTTCAAGTCCCGTGATGATACTTCCGTCCATTTGATTTCCGATTTGGCCCGCAATGGCCAAGACACGTTGGTCACTTGGAATAATTGCAAGAGTTCGGTACCCACCTGCTGGTGCCGGTGAGGTATCTGGGTCAACAAATTTCACACTCATTATTTAATTCCTTTCAGATATGCAATAGTTGCCGGTATGCCGTGGGATGATAGTACAGTTACGCTTCCGATGAATTGATTTAGTTATGAGGTCGGATTCAATCTCTGTGGTCAAAAGTCATTACTAGTTAAGCGTTAAAAGTTGCGAGTGAAGGGATAGAAAATGAAGTTCGGGGCATCGGTATCAAGTTATACAACCAGCTGGGATGAAATAAGTGGTGCCATTGGCACGATGGAATCGGGTCGTTGGGAAAGTATTTGGTTTCCAGATCATTTTATACCTCCGGCTGCTTGGAAAGGCGCCGAAGATCAGCCGATTTTTGAATCTTGGTCACTTCTCGCTGCTGTTGCTGGCATGACGACAAAATTACGGATGGGTCACATGGTAAGTGGAAATACCTATCGGAATCCCGGTTTGGTGGCAAAAATGGCGACTACTATCGATCAGATTTCTCAAGGGCGATTTATTTTGAGCGTGGGTGCAGCTTGGTTCAAGCGCGAACATGAGGCCTACGGCTGGGATTTTCCCTCTTTGGGTGAAAGGTCTAATCGATTCGAAGAAGCCTGTCAGTTAATACATGAATTATTTACTGCTACCGGACCTGTAGATTTCGATGGCAAGTACTATACGTTAGACAAAGCACCACTTTCACCAGCTGCAGTTCAGAATCCACATATACCGATCATGATCGGTGGAATGGGTGAAAAAAGGACATTGAGGACATTGGCGAAATATGGTGATATTTGGAATTTAGACGGTTTTGCAGTGGGTAAGGAGGAGAATGAACGTTACGGTGGCATGTCACTTCAGCTATACAAACATAAAGTAGAAGTGATTGAGAAGCACTGCGAAGACGTCGGGCGCGATCCATCTGAGATTAAGTACACGATTTCGATGCCGATAAAACTCTCTGAAAATACTGATGAAACTGAACTGTTTATCGACCAGGTAGGGTCTGGAACGGTTGCAGGTACTGCAGACTACATCATTCACCGTGTTGGCGAGTTCATTGAGGCCGGGGTAGATGAGATTATGTTTTCACCTCGCCCAAGCAATTTTGAGTCCTTGCAGAGGTTAGATGAAGAGGTTCTGTCAGCTTTCGATTAAGCTGACGAGTTTGGAAGGTGATCCGTTATTGGTGAACTCGGCAAAGCTTTGGCCAATAACGGATCACCCTCATCTTAGAGCTTGTGTCAGTAAACAACCATGGGCGAGGTTGGTATGGCCCTTCATTTTTTGCCGTTGTAGGCCTCGTCTAATTCTGACCACTTAGCACGTCCATTTTTTTGTTCCCAGCGAACTATGTCGTCCTGTTCGGATTTTTTGGCTTCTGCTTGCTCGTGGGCATTCTTTTTAGCTCGTTTCAGCAATGTTTTTATCGTGGATGGATCAGCTTTATTAGCCATGCTCTTTCTCCCAGCCTGTGACTAGTCTTGTTATTTCATCTCGAGCTTGGCATCAAGCTTTATCCCCAGTAAATACTAGAGTGTTCTAGACTGGCACTGCTACGAACACTGGAATAACCCGCGAAGTTTTTTCTTGATACTCCTCATAGGGTGGGTATGCAGCTACCGCGATCTTCCAGAGTCGCGCTTTTTCCACTGGGTCAGTAACTTCGTGTACAGACATTGGCTGTACTTTGTCGATATCTCTAATTTCTACACTTGGGTCGGATTTTAGGTTGTAGTACCAGACTGGGTGTTTTGGCGCACCACCCCATGATGCTACTAGGACATAATTATCTCCATCTACGACACGCATTAAGGGTGTTTTCCTGACTGCACCTGTTTTGTTACCTTTGTTGGTCACAATAATGCACGGCAAGTCAAATAACGTTGTGCCTTCGGCACCGTTACTACTTTCATATAGTTCTACTTGATTAGCAACCCAGTCAATTGGGTTTGCGATGTACTCACTCATGATTCCTCCGTCAATCTGCTTACATAAGAGATGTAGTGTATTTGATTTTAGATATGTAGCGATAAAATCAAAAATTATTTAGCGAGACTAAATTTAGCTGATACAGAAAGTGAGCTTGTTCGAAAAAAGGATTTTTACGCAAATGTGTTGTCTGGTCTATCTAAGCCATAATGGTCACGTAATGTATTGCCTTGATATTCGGTCCTAAAGATCCCCTTTCTTTGTAATAGTGGAACCACCTCATCGATAAAAACGTCTAACATTTTAGGTAGCACGGGTGGCATAAGATTAATACCATCAGCTACACCATCAATGAACCAATCTTCAATAAGGTCAGCGATATGTTCTGGGGTACCTGAAACAACATAATGGCCACGTGCGCCCGCTAACTTCGATAGTAGTTGTCGCATTGTAGGTCTTTCATTTCGAACTACTCCAAGAATTACTTCAGTACGACTGCGCGCAGCCTCCACGGTGGACGGATCCGGAAAGTCATCTGGCGAAAGTGGTGTGTCAAGCGGAAGATGAGAGAAATCTGTACCGCCAAATCTGGCAGAGAGACTAATTAGACCCTCTTGGGGATCGGCTAGATTATTTAGCTCATCTCTGAACTGCTGTGCTTCCGCATCAGTAGAGGCAATCACTGGGCTCAGACCGGGTAATATCAGACATTGCTTTTCGTCACGACCTTCAGCTTTTACGAGTGATTTTAGATCGCTGTAAAAGGCCTTTGCTGAAGATTTTTCCATGTGAGCTGTGAATACGGCTTCCGCGTGTTGCGCCGCAAATTTGCGACCTGTGTCCGATGAACCGGCCTGTACAAGTACCGGCCAACCTTGAGGCCCACGAGGCACATTAAGTGGGCCCGCGACGTTGTAAAAAGTTCCTTCGTGTCCACCCTCCCGAACACTATTTTGCTTTAAATATTTTCCATTTGCTCGGTCATCGATAATTGC
Organism: Chloroflexota bacterium; assembly: GCA_002701625.1. The sequence continues at coordinate 7,857 of NZWK01000002.1, read as the reverse complement.
GTCATCAGACCAGCTGTCCCATAAACTCCTGGTTACCGCCATAAATTCGTCAGCACGAGCATACCGCTCAGCATGGCTAATCTGACTTGCATAACCGTAATTCCGAGCAGCAGGTGCAGACCAAGACGTGACGATATTCCATCCAATCCGGCCGTTACTAATATGGTCGAGCGACGCGAATTGTCTGGCTAGGTTGAAGGGTTCAGTATAGGTAGTTGATGCTGTAGCTATGAGTCCAATGTTGTTAGTGGACACTGCGAGCGCTGCCAGAGAAGTCAGAGGTTCCAAGCTGAGCGATGCGCCACCGCCCCGAAACGCAAGCTGATCAGCTAAAAAAATCGAATCAAATAAGCCCTCTTCGGCTCTTTGTGTAAGTCCTTGTAAGTAATGAATGTCGGTCAAAGCAAGATCTGATGCATCTGGATGTCGCCACGAAGCTTCATGGTGGCCTCGACTATTAATGAATAAATTCAGATGTAGTTCACGACTCATATTGATTTTCTATCCGACATAACGTATGTCAGCGGCTCATTTGACTTAGTAACAAAGTGTACCGGTGCTTTCAGAACTGTAGAGCAATCAGCCTTAGTAACTTTTGTTGATTTGTTCTACGTCTTCGCATATGGTTCGAGAACGGGTATTTGATCGTCTGCAAGAGGGGCTAAAGGTACCTTCCGATCGAATGCTTCTTGAATGAAAGGTGCGAGTTCCTCGTTCTTACTTAGAAGTCGAGCCTCTTCTTCTGCATGAAATTCCGGCATTACCTCTTTTGCGAAAAGACTTAAAGAGTCACAGATATCGGAATGTTTGTTTTTGCCTCCTTGTTGGATAAAAATCGCTTGATCCACTCCAAGATCGGCAAATGCTCGGAGATTCGACCGCACTTGACTTGGGGTGCCAATTGCGCCTCGACTTGCAGTAATATTTCCTTTTTCTCCTCCGCTAGTTAGGTCAGGCGCAACGATTCCATTCCGAACATCCATATAGTTGTCCCATATGTTTGTGCGACCCGGTTGGTGTTTTCCCTGAACGTAATAGTGGCCGAGTGCATATTGGAAAAAACGGAGTCCGTCAATTCCACGCTCTATCGCTACCTGTTCATCTTGATGAAGTGAGAAGCCCATCACAAAGGCAATATTCGGATTAACCGCGTGGCCAATTGGAATGCACTCGTTTTTAAACGTATCGTAATAGTCATCTACCCATGGTTTCGCCTCATCTGCGTCGACAAAGCTGAAGGTCAATGCTCCGATGCCGTGTCGTGCAGCCATTTTTATGGTTTCACGACTTGAACAGGCAACCCAAAGCGGTGGGTGAGGTTTTTGCATGGGTTTTGGGACCACATTTCGTGTGGGCATGGAGAAGAATTCACCGTTATAGCCGGGGTACGGATCCATAACCATCATATTGGTAACTTGTTCGACTGCTTCCTCCCACTGTGCACGTTTGGATGCTGGGTCTACGTTATAACCCTCTAACTCCGTCCGTGACGCAGATTCACCGGTACCAAATTCCACCCTCCCATTCGAAAGGAGGTCTAGCGTAGAAATTCGCTCGGCGATTCGCGCAGGGGCGTTGTAGCCGGGTGGCATCAATGTTATGCCGTGCCCCAGCCGAATTTGTGATGTTCGCTGTGAAGCTGCGCCTAGAAATACTTCGGGTGCCGAGGAGTGAGAATATTCTTCCAGAAAGTGATGTTCCACCTCCCATGCGTAATCAATGCCAAGCTTGTCAGCTAGCTCTACTTGATCCAGTGCTTCGTGCAGGAGTGTTGCTTCACCTTTCTCTGTCCAAGGTCTTGGATATTGATGTTCGTAAAATACCCCAAATTTCATAGCTACCCCTCGCCCGCAAAAAATGCAACTTTCAATTTGTGCTCAGCATAGCACCGGACTCCTAAAGTAGAGACGGGTAGTTTTGTAAGAATCATTTTCTACCTTCTCAAATAAGGTGAATTGATTATGCTATTTGCTAGTGAGGGAGTGAGTATGCCTTTTTATGAAAGAGAGTCTGTTCGTATTTACTATGAGGAGGTTGGGTCAGGATTTCCTCTCCTTATTATTCCGGGTGGGGGACTTAATTCTTCCCTGTCCTCACTGGACACTTCCGTTCCTTTCAATCCGATGGATCAGTACAAGAATGATTTTCGATGTATATCGGCTGACCTACGAAATTCAGCATTTGGGCAGTCGACCGGGCCGTTAGAAGTTGATCGTCCTTGGGATGCCTATTCCGACGATCAGTTGGGCCTGATGGATGAGCTTGGAATTCACGAATTTTTAGTTTTAGGTTTTTGTATAGGCGGACCGATGATTCACAACCTAATCAGATTAGCTCCAGATCGAGTCGTTGCCGCGGCACTTATGCAACCGAGTGGTTTTAGCCCAGAGTATCCTGATTTGTTTTATCAAAATAATACAAAGAACTGGGGCCCACCCCTTTGTGAGAAACGGCCTGAAATAACGGGCAGCATGGTTCATGATTTTCTGACAAGTATGTACACGGATCGTGCTGACTTTGTTTTTACAGTGTCGCGCGATTTCGTAAGTTCCATTCAGACGCCTTTATTGATAGCACCTGACGACGTTCCAGCACATCCATATGAAGCAGCAATGGAAGTGGCTGACCTTGCCCCAAATTCTGAATTAACAATTTTTCCATGGAAGGACTCGCCGTCACACATAGATAATGCGGTATCACAGACGCGTGCGTTTCTAAGAAAACACCAGCCCGCCGATTAGTCAGTAAATAAATCTTCTTCGAGGTCAGTATTTTTCGCCGTATAGTCAGACAATTCGTTGAGGTTAGATTTTGTTTTATTTCGGTCTACCTTAGAAATGTTATGTCCCTTACTGATCTGGTTTGAGTCGTTGATCAATGAGGTGCTTATGCTAAAGCTATTGCCAATTTTTTGACGTCGGTCTTTGACTGATTGCCAAGGACCTTTTGGACCATCTGATGGTTTACACACTAGACATTCTCTGTAGCCATTTTGTCTGGCGTCTCCGAGAGTTTTAAAATATCGTCGATGTTCAGGCTTCGTCCGTCTTCCGGGGGGGCAATTCGGCCGACATACGATTCCGGTAGTAGTACATGCGTTAAATAAAAAGCTGTCCATTATCGAAATGTTTTATTTCTTATGACGTGCCGAAAGAAAGTAAGTTTTCAACTGGAGTGTAGAGTTCTTCCAGATAATCAATATCTGTCTGGTCTAATGTTATTTTTGTCGAATCAACAAGCTGATCGAGTTGTTCTAGTTTAGACACTCCCACTATCGGCGCAGTAATTTCTGACTTATTAAGAAGCCAGGCTAAAGCGATTTGTGCGGAAGATTTTTCATACTTGGTTGCAACTTCACCCACCCTTTCAGCAATGCTAAATACGTGGTCGCCATGGTACAAACTTTCAGTACGTGCTCTGTCTTGACCTTGTGATCTATCTGTACTTCCGGCCTCAAACCCGCCTTTATAAGCTCCCGCCAAGATGCCACGTGCTAACGGTGACCAAGGGGTTAGAGCGACTCCCGACTTTTCACAGTATGGGTTCATTTCACGCTCTTCTTCACGATACACGAGGTTATAGTGATTTTGCATCGAAACAAACTTTTGCCAGCCATGTAGCTGAGCTGTTAGCTGAAGTTCTGCGAATTGCCAAGCAAACATTGAGGACGCACCAAGATACAAGACCTTTCCAGCTTTCACGACGTCATTCAATGCTTCCATAGTTTCTTCGATTGAAACTTCACTTTCCTGGCCACGTATTCCATGGGGGTGGCGATGGATTACTAGATGATCAATGTAATCGTGACCGAGCCTTTTTAGACTCGCATCAACGCCTTCCATAATGTGTTTGCGAGATAATCCAGATTGATTAGCACCTCGACCCATGGGTTGGGCAATTTTCGTTGCCAGCACATAATTGTCCCGAGGTAGGAGCTCATTCAGCAGTGCGCCTACTACTTCTTCAGAGGCTCCTAGCCCATAGACGTCGGCACAGTCAAAGTAGTAGAGTCCATGGTCTATAGCGGCCTTAAAGATAGGGCGAGCTTCGTCTGTGGTCAGGGTCCAATCACCCTGATGCCCGCGACCTGGTATGCCGAAATTCATAGTCCCCAGACATAATTTGGAGACGTTCAATCCACTGGTACCGAGTTGTACACTGTCTAACATTTGAACTCCTTAGTTATCACGTGAGTTATCCACGCAGCAGGCACCATGTTACAGGCTTGATGACTAGTTGGTGGGATTAGCGTGTTGTTTTGCAATATTGTTTTCAATGTTATTTTCGATTGCGAAATCTCTGTGAAGATAAGACGTAATCAGCAATTTTTTCAATAGTATTCCAGTCCTCGTTTGAGGGATGAAATTTCCGATCTAATACCAGCGTCCATCCTTGGAATGCACCGGTTTGACGTTTAATTTCAAGATTGCCAACTTTCTTTGCGAGAGTCTTGATTTCCAAGTCCATGGAGAGCTCATTTATCAGGCCGAGGCCGTTATCTTCGCCTTTCCAGGTTACATCTTTTATTTTACCGAATAGCGGAAATGACTTTTTTCTAATTGTTTTAATTTTTGTGTGCGAGTGAATTTCTGATGACCGATCGTCTGGGATGCCGAACACCATCCACCATCGTGGCGGATTATTTTTGCCGCCATCTTGCTTCAATATGTTTATCCAAGGGATTGAGCTTTCCTCGACATTAATCACACCGAGCGATCGTTGGTACCAGGAGTTTTCGACACTCTCTCTTACATGGCCTCTCTCAGCCAGATCAGCTGGGACGCCAATAAAATTAAGGTCCTGATTGAGATTGTCTCGGGTTTTGTCTCTTAAATTCTCTTTCATAGTAATTACTTTACTTTTCGTTGAGTGTAGTGTTTTCAACACTACGCATACATAAGTGCAGAAGTTAGATTTTAGCTCTTTTGTCACCAGAATTATGTTATAGATCAGGGGATTGATGGGTCTAATGAAATATAAGGGGGACGGACTATGATTTTTCATATAATAGCTGAGCATGATCACAGCACTTGTGGCCGGGTAGAGAACGGTGTTGTAACTAAAACTTGGGAAGAGAGTGCAGAAGGTGCCACGGCATGGGTAGAAGGCAATGATGACGTAACAATACATGGGGTGTGGGGCTATCCAGTTCAGCATCGTATCTTTGCGGTTGTTGAGGCAGACACGTTCGAAGCTGTAGAATTGCTTTTTGATTTTCATCTGGCAAAGGGACCAGTCGAGGTCTTACCGGTAAAGGATCTAGTTCAAAATCGAAAAGATTTAGGTTTCTGGAGTCAGTGATGATTGCGATTTAATCAATCAAACTGGCACCTTGGTATTCTTGCTTTCATGTATTAGGATTTGGGTGGGGTACACAAGGCAATTGGAGGATGATATGACAAGGATATTAAATCCGGTGATTTGGCTGTGGGTGTTTGCCGCCTTAAACCTTTTTGTTGGCTCTGGACCCGCGATACTCGACGGACAGTCGGTCGCTGAGATGGGATGGGGTAGCGATAACGTCGGCTTACATGACGGTTATTACGAAACCACTATGGCGGTAACGTTCGCTTTATTGTCAATTATTGCGGCTGGAATTGCTCTTTTCACTTCAGGTTTAGCTCGAGCGAAAATGACGACCCTTTTGGGCGTGAGCCTGCTCGGGATGATGGTGATCTGGCTTACCTATGCATCGTCGAACGATTATGACATCGGTGGTGCAATAATAATATTGCCGATTGCGCTTTTTTCTCTGCTTACATTAAGTGGAATTCTAAATCTCAAGAGTTCGGAGTGATTCGAAGCAAAAGATTATGTCCTGACCGATTTTTTTGAGTTTGGCAAGAACCATATATCAGATATTCCCAGGAATAGCTGATATATGGTTCGGCGACGATTAGTTGATAGTGAATGTTTTAATCATTCCCAGCTGATAATGGCCTGCTATGTTGCAAAACAGAATATACTCTCCAGCCTCAAGCTTAAGCGTGCCGGTTTCAGTCTCATCTTGTTCTAGATCTTTTGATGAGTAAAGTAATTCCCCAGCCGCTTCAACGTCGACCATTGCCGTTTCTTCATTGAGTGGCAAGGCATCGACAGCTAAATCCGTTTGAAGCACCTGAAAGTTGTGAACCAGTGCGGCGTAGTTTTTTACAGTGAAATTAATTTCACAGTTTCCCTGAAAGCTATCAGGGGTAGTAATAGCGTACGGCCCATCATTTGCTAACTCCACGTTTAGAGTTTCAGTACATGGTTCGAGAGCTGCTTCCGCAACCGCTGGTGTTTTCGTTACGCTGGTGGTCGAATTGTTCATATCTGCAGTGCCCGAGCTTGAGCTACAGCCGATAAGAAGCAACATTAACAAACTCAATAAACTAACTTTTATTTTAAGAAACATTTTTACCTCCATGATCGACTTTAGTGGGTCTTGGTTAATGCACAAGTGGCTCAAATTGTCTCACTCGCCTTGATCGATTTTGTTCATATCAGGAGCTGGTACAAACCCGTTATGCTTCCAGTCGTACAACGAGGAGATGCTATGAATTGGGAACAGTTGGCAGTGATTGCACAAATCGCAACAGGCGCGGCAACACTTGCGGTTGCAGTATTTTTGGCGAGTCAGTTGAGACAGCAACATCAGGACGCACAAAGAGAACTGACATTTGCTTCAGAAAACCGGCAGGAGAACCTTATTCTTTCTATGGTTGAAGATGAATCTTTGTCAAAATCAATATTGCAGGGAAATCAGGATTTTATAGGTCTAGGACCGTTGGATAAATTTCGAGTTGATGGCGTTTTTCAACAGATGTTCCTTATGTCAGGTTCACTTTGGCGACTAGGGCGGGATGGTGGAAGTGCTGATAGAGTGAAGGTGCAATTCGGACTGCTTTTTGATCGACCAGGTATGCGTCAATATTATGAATTAAGAGGTCGAACTTTTCTCTATGATGACGCTTTGAGATCCATAGCGGACATCGTTTATGAGAAGACCGAAGGTAGACCAGTAGATCTTACAAAAGCAGAAATTTAAGGAAAGATAGCTAATGGCAGCGACTCCTGAAGAGGCACTCAAAGATGCGGTAGAAGCAATTGGCACTAGTAAGAGAAGAAAATACCGAGACACAATTCATCCACCGGTCCATCAGATCATCGTGTCAGATCTAAAAGACCGGAGATTTGATGAGTCGAATATCCCCGAATATATGTCCGACGTTTGGGAGCAATATCTCCCTAGCTGGGTGGGTACTAGTTGTAGACTGGATTCATTTGAGATTGTGATTCAAGACAGTTTGAAGATCGCATATTTGATTAAAGTAAGTCGACTGTTTGTTGATGGATCTGTGATGCAGACGTTTGATGCAATTTTTACTGTGGGCAACAAGGAGGGTGATTGGCGTCTTATCAGTCGGAATCCTTTCAACATAACAAAGGCCTAGTCACATTAAACACAAACTACAGGATTTGCGTCTTCTTTCACTTTGGTGGATCTTTAGGTGGGCCTCGTTTGGGGAAGCAATTTGGTCTGTTTATCTCATTGAGCAGAGAGGACTGAGCCTAGGGACAGTCCTCGCGTTTGAGGCGGCTTGGTGGATATTTGTTATTTCACTTGAAATTCCCACTGGAATAATTACTGATAAGTGGGGAAGAAAAAGATCTCTTGTTTTAGGCTCTCTATTATTTACATTGGGTTTTTTGGTATTTGGATTTTCAGCGAGTCCAATCCTGTTGCTTTCTGCTTACTTGATCTGGGGACTCGGCGATAGCTTCATTTCCGGAACTGATACAGCATTTCTTTTTGAAAGCTTAAAAAAACAACAAATAACCGAAAAGTATGCTCAATACGAAGGATTTCTTAAT
>NZWK01000055.1 GCA_002701625.1 Chloroflexota bacterium | reverse complement strand
GCATCACTCATAATTTGACCTTTTAAAAAAAGTTATGATTTTAAAAATTTGCGATATACAAAAGTGGAAATAAGAAAATCCAGACAAGATCAACAAAGTGCCAGTAAATCCCAATCAGCTCTACTCGTTGAAAGTTGTAACCTTTACGGATATCAAAAGAAATAAGTGCCATGATGACCATCCCTCCTATCACATGTAAAGCATGTAATCCGGTCATTGTGTAATAGAAAGACCAGAATAGATTCTCTGTGATAACGTGACCATCAACAATTTTACCTGTATATTCATACGTTTTTATACCTAAAAATATTAGTCCCCCGCCAATCGTGTACCAAATATAGCGAAAAGATTTTACAGTATCTCCTTTTTCAATTGCTGCATGTGCTAGGACAATGCTTAAGCTAGATGTAAGAAGAACAAAAGTATTGATTGCTCCCGCAGTAACGCTTGTTAGTGCAGCATCTTCAAAGCCTGGGCTACCGTTTAGTTTGAAGAGCAAAAAGCAGGTTACTAAACCACCAAAAATAAAAATTTCTGAAGCTAGCAACCACCAGACTGCTAACCGTCCTGTAGGAATTCCTGTAGCTCTGCGGTGTGTTGCAATTGGTCCGTGCGTTGACATTTATACCTTTTTTTATTAATTGATTAACAAGATCACCATTCGTACTTGTTTTAATGTGAAACTTCTATTTTTTACCTGGGAGCTTCATTTTGCGGCCAGTAATCCAATTCTCGCCCTGGTACGCTGTATTCATATGCCCCGCGGTAGACTGTGGGAAGAGTCTTGAAATTACCGTGAGGTGGAGGAGAAGGTATACTCCACTCCAACGTATTTGCATTCCAGGGATTATTTGGAGCCTTTTCTCCTTTAAACATACTTACGAAAAAATTATATATGAATACCAGTTGAAATATCAACATGACGACCAGACTTAATGTTGCAAAAATACGGATGTTCTGTAAGTCCTGGGTTGCTAAATCAGGATATAATTGAAAATTATATACTCGTCTGTTTTGGCCCGCCAAACCCAAAAAGAATAGTGGTAGAAAAATGCAGTTAAAAGGAATGAATGTTCCCCAAAAGTGAATTTTACCAAGAGTCTCATTCATCATTCGTCCAAACATTTTTGGAAACCAGAAAGTTAGTGCGGCAAACATGCCGATTATCGTTATTGGGAAAAAAGTGTAATGGAAGTGCGCGAGAACAAAATATGAGTCATGAAAATATACGTCTAAAGCACTTGCTCCTAGGTAAATACCTGTAACACCTCCAATCAAAAAAGCAGCCAAAAAGCCTAAAGCCCAGAGCATAGGTGTTTTTAATTCAATTGAACCTCCATAGAGTGTAGCAATATAACTGAACATCATTTCTGCAAGAGGAATTGAAATCAAAACAGTTGTAACTACAAAAACATTAGCCATTCGTGGATCGATACCTGCGATAAATTGGTGATGCGCCCAAACAACGAAGGATAACCCCCCTGTAGCAAACGCAGTATAAAGTACTGTTCTATATCCAAATAATTTTTTGCGTGAGAAAACTGTGATGATATCTGCAACGATTCCCATAGTTGGAAGAAGTACTACATAGACCTCAGGGTGTCCGAAAAACCAGAACAGGTGTTGCCAGAGGAGTGGATCTCCTCCACCTGAAGGTAAGAAAAATGAGGTGCCTAGTCTCTGATCCATGAATAGCATTACGGCACCGGCTATGAGCGGTCCTACGGATGCCATAAACAAAATTACAGCAATCACTATAAACCAAACTGCAATTGGGATATCCATCATTTTCATACCCGGCGCTCTAGCGTTCATTGTTGTTGTAATAAAATTGATTCCACCAAGCAAAAATGAAACAAATTCCAGCGCTACAGCAAGAATCCATAAAGAAGCACCCCAATCGGTAAGACTGTATTCAGCAACACTAGAAAGTGGAGGATAAGATGTCCATGCCCCTCCAAAACCTCCTCCAGTGACGAAGAAGGATGCGATCAACACAAGTGCACTGACCAAAAAAATTTGATACGATAAACGATTCAATCTCGGGAAAACCATATCATCACATCCAATCATCAATGGGATCAGATAATTACCGAAACCAGCTATGAGCACAGGCATTGCCACCCAGAAGATCATTATGGTTCCATGATTGGTTACAAGCATATTGTATTCTCCGGGTCCAACCAGACCATAGAGAGGCACTACTTCTCCAGGAAAGGCTAATTGCATCCGGAATGCATATGAAAAATATCCTCCAATAATCGCCATAATCATCCCGGTGAATATGTACTGCATACCGATGATTTTATGATCAACAGGAAGTATATATTTGTATAAAAAACTTAATTCTTCATGATGTTCTGCTTGAGAATCTTTCTTTACAGCAGCAGTAGCTTGGCTCATTGTTTTCCTCTTAAATTATATAATTGACTAAAAAATACTGGCTAGAAGTGTAGCAAAGGAATCCTTATCTTCGACATAGGATGTCTTAGATGGCAGACCTGTTTTAGTACCCCTACGTTTTTGATAATGACTCTCATAGGTGCCTTTTCGTATTTGAGCCATGGTATTTTCATAACTTTCTTTAGAATGGACTGTTACAGCTGCCCCCATGATTCCATGACCATATCCACACATTTCTGCGCACTGTAAATCAAATGTGCCTGTTTTGGTTGGTTTAAACCAGCCACTGATTGTCCTACCTGGTACAGCATCCTGTCTCAATCGAAAAGCCGGAACAGAAAAGTTGTGTAGGACGTCACGAGACTGCAGTTCGAAATGGTAGGTCTCTCCAACTTTTACATGAAGGTCATTTGCTGTTGCTACATCATCTGGTGTGTCAAGCTCACCATCGGGACCAGCATGTATGAAAGACCAAGTCCATTGCTGTCCTATTACTCTTACTAAATTGTCTCTTGGAGGAAGAGTTTGTTTAATTTCGACCCAAACAAGTATGTTTACAGCTATTATGACAACATCCATTGCAATCACCGCATAGTGGGGATAGTGCGTCCACTTTGTTTCGCTGTGCTTTTCTCCAGCAATGTATTGGGCCTTCACCCCATCTTTCCTGCGGAATCGTATTATTAGATATACGAGTATGCCGAATGTCAAAATAAACCAGAACCCGATGATTAATGTGATCACAAGGAAAAGGTTGTCTATATCACCTGCAAAAGAGGATGCGCTTTGTACAAAATATTCAATCATCTTAATTTTTTAGTCCAATTTCGTTGTTCGCTCTTAAGCGATTAGTGTGTAAAAAGTATTATAAGAAATATTTTTTTCAGGCATTAAAAGCAAAAATGTATGCACCTGCCATAAACAAAATACATCCACCGAGGATGACATAAAAAACCTTCTTCACCATTACATCAGAATCATCTTCTTCCATAGACCTCCAAAAAAAAGAAATTTTGTTTGATTAATAAAAAAATTGTTCCAGAATTATAATAGTAATCAGAACGGGTAAATAAATAATTGAAGAAAGAAAAACCTTTCGTGCATTTTCTATACTACTTTCACTGAAAAATAAACTAATCACTCTAATATATACTAAACCAAGCAAAATTGCACCTGTTAGATAAAACAGACCTCCTTGACCGATAATGAATACTGCTAGGCTAGAGGCAATCATCAAAATGGCGTTGAGGAGCATTTGTATTGCGGTTCTTTTTCCTGTTTGATCAACCAGTGAGAGCATCTTGAACCCGCTTTTTTTATAGTCATCTCGATACATCCAAGCTATGGCAAAAAAATGCGGAAGTTGCCAAAAATATAGTAAAGCAAAAATGGGCACTACCTCCCAGTCCAATTGACCGCGTGCAGCAGTCCAACCCATAACGGGAGGTAATGCACCAGTTATTCCTCCAAACCAGGTGTTAGAGATTGTTTTTTGTTTGAGGGGGGTATAAACGAGAATGTAAGAAATAAGAGTTATTAAACCAAGTGTAGCTGTAAGTGCATTGAGAGTCAGCCACAAAGTTGTTATACCGGTGATGGAAATAATTACCCCAAAAAGCAGAGCTTCATTTCTAGATAGTCGTCCCATCGGTAAAGGGCGTCCCTTTGTCCGGTTCATCTTTGAGTCAGGTACCTGCTCCATCCATTGATTGAGTGCATGTGCACCTCCACCTGTCAGCCCGGTTCCTAACAACAAATAAAACAAAGGAATAACATTAATTGCACTATATTGTGGCAGGACAAAACCAAGAACGGCACTAAAGAGAACGCTGTAAAGCAACCGCGGTTTTGTTAAAGTAATATAATCTCTTATTTTACTAGATGTGATATACTGAGAATCACCGGCACTAAGAGCTTTTTCACTCATTATTCGCTGGTTAAATTATTTGTTTTTGGTTAATTTTTTTTTGAAAAAGTAACACATAACAATTTTGATGACAAGTTAATATTCAAAATTTTAAATACGGCTTGCAAGACTGATTTTGCAATCAAAAATTTTAAAAAGTCTTGACGAACTTAAATTCTACCCTTACAATTCCCATACTCAAAAAAATAACGTTATATATATGTATGTGTCATACATTTAGCTTACAGGTATGTAACCAAAAAAGATTTATTAAAGGAGAATAAATGAAAGTACGTAGCGGTTTAATTCAAATGGCACTCAAGGGAGATACGTCGATGGCTCCTGAAGAAATTACCAAAAAAATGATAGAAGCTCATATTCCCTACATTGAAGAAGCAGGTGAAAAAGGTGTGCAGGTACTTTGCATGCAGGAGGTTTTCACCCAACCTTATTTTTGTCCCAGCCAGGATGCAAAGTGGTATGCTGCTGTCGAAAAGATCCCTGAGGGACCAACCACGAAACTTATGCAGGAATACGCCAAGAAGTATAACATGGTTATGGTTGTTCCAATTTATGAAGAAGAAATGACTGGTGTATATTACAACACAGCGGCAGTGATTGACGCAGATGGTAAATATCTGGGAAAATATCGCAAAACTCACATACCTCAGGTTGCTGGATTTTATGAGAAATTTTTCTTCAAGCCTGGGAATTTAGGTTTTCCGGTTTTTGAAACTGCATACTGTAAACTTGGTGTGTATATTTGTTATGATCGCCATTTTCCAGAAGGCTGGCGTGCACTTGCATTAAATGGAGCTGAATATATTGTCAATCCATCCGCCACTGTCGCAGGTCTTTCCCAGTATTTATGGGAGCTGGAACAACCAGCCTCAGCAGCAGCTAACGGTTGTTACATTGGAGCAATTAACAGAGTTGGTTCAGAAGAGCCTTGGAGTATCGGTACCTTTTACGGATCTAGCTACATAGTAAACCCTCGCGGAAAAATTGAAGCACAGCTTGACGATCACAGTGACGGTTTGCTGGTGCATGAAATGGATATGGATGCTGTCAGGGAGATTCGAAACCTTTGGCAGTTCTTCCGGGATCGCCGTCCGGAAACCTATGGAGATCTAACTATACTGCAATAATTGTTTTGGCGGGCTGTGATTTGATATAATATTTTCGCCAAAAATACTGAGGATTACATATGACTACTATTGACGTTCGCAACGGGCGCTTGTCGCAGGAACAATTAGATTTAAATTTTTCTGATTCTCATCCACCCCTAGATCCGGGAAATGCTTTGGTTGAAGCAAACCGGTGTTATTTTTGTTATGACGCTCCGTGCATTGAAGCGTGTCCCACATCTATAGATATTCCGAGTTTTATCAGAAAAATATCTACAGGAAACCTGAAAGGTTCGGCGAAAGACATTCTTTCACAAAACATAATGGGTGGAATGTGTGCCCGCGTTTGTCCGACAGAAACTCTTTGTGAGGGAGCATGTGTAAGAGAAGCTCAGGATCATCAGCCTGTTCGTATTGGCGAACTGCAGCGTTATGCAACTGACTCTTTTATAGAAAGCGGCGAGACATTTTTTGAAAGAGCTGAATCAAGTGGTAAAAAAATAGCAGTTGTTGGGGGTGGCCCGGCAGGTCTTTCATGTGCACACCGTCTTTCGATGCTGGGACATCAGGCTGTTGTCTTTGAAGCACGTGAAAAATTAAGTGGTCTAAATGAGTACGGTATTGCTCCATATAAAACAGTTAATAATTTTGCACAACTAGAGGTAGATTATATTTTAAAGATAGGCGGGATAGAAGTCCGAACAAATCAAAAATTGGGGCACGATGTGAAACTGGATGATCTTCGCAAACAATTTGACGCGGTCTTTTTAAGTGTCGGTTTAGGAGATGCAAATTCACTTGGTTTGGAAAATGAAGAAATAGCTGGTGTTTACGATGCAATAGAAACTATTGCAGAACTGCGTCAATCAGAAAATCTCGCAGAATTATCAGTCGGGCGGCGTGTAGTGGTTATCGGAGGTGGAAGTACCGCTATTGATATTGCGGTTGAGTCCAAAAAACTAGGAGCTGAAGATGTCACGATGGTATATAGGCGTGGTCCTGAACAAATGAATGCAACCTGGAAAGAGCAGGAGTTCGCACAAACAAATGGCGTCCAAGTAAAATACTGGCTTTCACCAAAAAAATTAAAGTCAGAAAATGGACACGTTAGCGGAATTGAGTTTGAATGTACGGAATTGAATCATGAAGGAAAACTAAGTGTAACAGGAGAAATTCGAAGCATAGAAGTAGATGTAGTTTTCAAAGCCATCGGCCAAACACTGGACAATAGTTTGAATTCGGATGATGAAATGCCGCTAACAAGGACTGGAAAATTTGCTGTTAATGCCGAGTATGAGACCTCTCTACAAGGTGTCTGGGCCGGAGGTGACTGTATTAATTCTGGAGAAGATTTAACTGTTCAGGCAGTGGAAGATGGTAAGCAGGCTGCAATAGCAATTCATAGGAAATTAACGGGAAAAAATAATCGTTAAAAGCTCTNATAGTTGCGAAAAATTAATAAATGAGCTTGTTATGTTTTTTTGCTGAAACAAAATTAAAGATGATGTGTCAGTGAAAATGTTGGGTAAAATTAATTAAATCAATAATAAAAAATTATTATGGCTGATTTAAGTTGTAATGTTGGNGGAATTAAGGCACCAAATCCTTTTTGGTTGGCTTCTGCTCCACCTACGGATAAATTGTATAANGTCGAACGNGCTTTTCGTGCGGGTTGGGGAGGAGTTGTTTGGAAAACTTTGGGNTTGGATCCTCCCATCGTAAATGTCAGTTCTAGATATGGTGCGGTNCATTACAACGGCCAACGTTTGATGGGATTAAATAATTTGGAGCTCATTACAGATCGTCCGTTGGAGGTCAATCTGAAGGAAATAAAGCAAGTAAAAAAAGATTGGCCGGATCGTGCNGTGGTTGTTTCGCTGATGGTNCCATGTAACGAAAAAGACTGGAANTNTATTNTNNNNAAAATTGAGGACACNGGTTGTGACGGAGTAGAATTAAATTTTGGCTGNCCCCACGGAATGTCCGAAAGAGGNATGGGAGCTGCTGTNGGCCAGGTTCCAGAATATGTTGAAATGGTTACACGCTGGGTTAAGGAAAGTTCAGATCTACCTTGTCTGGTAAAACTTACTCCAAATGTGACCGATATCCGCAAAGTGGCGCACGCGGCAAAAGCAGGAGGTGGTGATGGAGTGGCACTTATTAATACTGTAACATCGATTGTTTCAGTTGACCTTGATCAGATGGCACCGGAACCAACGATTGACGGAAAAGGATCTCACGGCGGTTATTGTGGACCTGCNGTTAAACCGATTGCCCTGCATATGGTNACTGAAATNTCAAAAGANCCAGAAACTCAACATATGCCNATTTCTGGAATTGGAGGTATTTCTAATTGGCGAGATGCAGCTGAATTTATTGCAATGGGAGCAAGCAGTGTTCAGGTNTGTACAGCTGCTATGCATTATGGATTTAAAATTGTGGATGATATGATAGATGGTTTGAATAACTGGATGGACGAAAAGGGGTACGCTAATCTGGAGGACTTCAGGAGATTGGCCGTTCCCAATGTTACAGAATGGCAATNTCTCAACCTGAAATATGACGTCAAAGCCAGAATTGACGAATCGACTTGCATCCATTGTGGATTATGTCATATTTCATGTGAGGACGCTTCACATCAGGCAATTCGTGAAATTAAAGACAATGGNGGTCGAAGTTTTGAGGTCATTGATGAAGAATGCGTTGGCTGCAATCTCTGCATGTTTGCTTGCCCTGTGCCAGACTGNATCAGTATGGAAAGAGTTGATTCTGGAACAGAATATCAGAACTGGACAACNCATCCTAATAATCCGATGAGGGTTGAAGATAATTAATGTAGAGAATTTAAAAAAACTAACAAGAAGGGGGACAAGATGTCAGTAATAATAAAAGGTGGAACAGTTGTAAACGCGGATCAGTCATTCACTGCGGATGTTTATTGTGAGGATGGTATTATTCAGGCTGTAGGTCCTGATATGGACGCGCCTTCTGGTGTGGANATTGTTGATGCTGGTGGTTGTTATGTNATGCCCGGAGGAATTGATCCACACACTCATATGGAACTTCCTTTCATGGGGACAGTGGCCTCNGAGGATTTCTTTTCTGGAACGACAGCGGGTGCTGTTGGAGGAACAACCATGATTATTGATTTCGTTATACCGGGTCCTCAGGAAGATGTTCTGGAAACATACCATACATGGAGAGGCTGGGCAGAAAAAGCAGCAACTGATTACAGTTTCCATGTGGCAATCACCTGGTGGAATGATTCTGTCCATGAAGCNATGGGAACGCTTAGCCGTGATTATGGAGTAAACAGTTTCAAACATTTCATGGCTTATAAAGGGGCAATTATGGCTGACGACGAAATCCTGGTCAACAGCTTCACTCGTGCCCGTGAACTAGGTGCTCTTTGCACAGTCCACGCGGAAGCCGGCGAACTAGTTGATCATTTGCAGAAGAAAATTTTCGAAAGCGGTATTACAGGTCCGGAAGGACATCCTCTGTCAAGACCACCTCAGGTAGAAGGTGAAGCGGCAAACCGAGCGATTCGTTTTGCGCAGATGCTTGATGTACCTCTGTATGTTGTTCATAATTCGTGTTCCCATTCTCTTAACGAAATAGCCAGAGCAAGACGTGAAGGTCAACGCGTTTTTGGCGAAGTGCTGACAGGACATCTGTTGGTTGATGACAGTGTTTACCNAAATCCTGATTTTGAATTTGCCGCAGCACACGTGATGAGTCCTCCTTTCCGCCCGAAAGGTAACAAAGAAGCTCTTTGGCGAGGCTTGCAGTCCGGAGATCTTCAGACAACAGCGACTGACCATTGTTGTTTTTGTGCAGACCAGAAAGCAATGGGTAAGGATGATTTTCGCAAAATCCCAAATGGGACAGCGGGTATCGAAGACCGAATGAATGTTCTCTGGACTCATGGTGTTAACACCGGTCGTTTAACCATGAGTGAATTTGTCGCGGTTACATCAGCGAATACCGCAAAGATTTTTAACATTTATCCACGTAAAGGTGTGATCGCGGAAGGGAGTGATGCCGATTTGGCGATTTTTGATCCGTCTGCAACACATACAATATCCGTAAAAACTCACCATCAAAATATTGATTTCAATATTTTTGAGGGAATGGAATTGACTGGAATAAACGTTGCGACAATAAGCCAGGGANAGGTTGTTTATAAAAACGGGGATGTTCGAACTGAGCGGGGTGTTGGACGTTATGTTGAACGACCATGTTTTGCACCATATTANAGTGCAGTTGAAAAAAGAAGTACTGCCACAGCTCCTACTTCTGTAGAGCACGCATCCTAATGGAAGAGAGTACTCGGGTTGTAGAATCCTGTAAAGTAGATTTAGTATTCGAAACAGCAGATGGCCCTGTACATGCGCTCTCCAAAATTGATCTGGATATAAATAAAGGAGANTTTGTATCACTNATAGGTCCTTCGGGATGTGGGAAAACTTCACTGATNCGTGTGATTGCTGATCTTGAAAAACCNACAGGCGGTGAAATAAAAGTAAACGGTTTTAGTCCGGAAGAAGCCCGTTTGAAACGGGCATATGGTTATGTTTTTCAGTCACCCGCGCTATACTCATGGCGTACAGTTGAGGGCAATCTCAAACTGCCTTTGGAAATTATGGGTATTGAAAAAGCTGAGCAGAGCAAACGAGCCGCAGAAGCGCTAAAAATGGTGGACCTCACCGGCTTTGAGAAAAAATTCCCCTGGCAACTTTCTGGAGGCATGCAGCAACGTGTTTCAATCGCACGAGCCCTTACGTTTTATCCTGATTTATTACTGATGGATGAACCGTTTGGGGCGCTGGATGAAATAGTCCGTGACCAACTCAATGAACATTTCCACAAACTTTGGGAGCAAACGCAAAAGACGGTTGTCTTTGTGACTCACTCCATTCCTGAAGCTGCATATCTATCCACAAAAATTGTTATCATGTCTCCCCGTCCCGGAAAGATAATTGACGTAATTGATAGTCCTCTTCCGAAAAAAAGGACCCTTGATATGCGAGAAACTCCGGAATTCCTTGATCTTTCTCACCGTATTCGTGAAGGATTGCGTGCGGGACACAGCTATGATTGAAAGAAGTATTTGAAATGAACTGGTTTCGTACCTCATCTTTTGTTTCAATTAGTACCGTGCTCGCCTTCACTGCCGTTATCTGGTATGCAGCGGCTGTTTACCTCAATTCTGCGGTTTTAATCGACAAATACGAACGACATAAAGTTGAGTGGGATTTTTCCAAGCTCGTTGATGATTCATGGTCAATGGATCGTCCAATCATGCCGGCTCCACACCAGATTATCTTCGATCTCAATAAATCAATATTTAAGCAAAAGATATCTTCCAAACGCAGTTTGATTTATCACGGCTGGGTAACAATATCCTCGACCATGGTTGGATTTGCCATGGGAGGAATTTTAGGAATTTTACTTGCCGTGGGTATAGTCCATGTTCCCACACTGAACAAAAGTGTTTTGCCTTGGATTATTGCTTCACAGACAATTCCGATTCTGGCAATTGCACCTATGATAATTGTAGGCCTTGGGGCAATTGGAGTAACTGGTCTTTTACCAAAAGCAATTATTTCTGCATATCTATGTTTTTTTCCAATTGCAATAGGTATGGTCAAGGGCCTTCGTTCTCCTGATCCAATCCACCTCGATTTAATGAAAACGTACAATGCATCAAAATCACAGAATTTTTGGAAATTACGCTGGCCGGCTTCTACTCCGTTTTTGTTTGCGAGTTTCAAGGTTTCCATCGCGATCAGTCTGGTCGGCGCAATTGTTGGCGAATTGCCTGCCGGTGCAAGAGCAGGTTTAGGAGCCCGTTTGTTAACAGGCTCCTACTATGGTCAGACGATTCAGATTTGGAGTGCGTTGATCGTAGCTTCAGTTTTAGCCGCGACACTCGTTTTCCTGATGACTTTGCTGGAAAAAGGTGTTCAAAAGAGAATGGGGGTTCGACTATGAAAAATTATATAATCCTCAATTGGATTTTCTGTATTGGTTTTTTAGTTCAACTGATCTTTTCAAGGGTGTGGATGTCTCATGGAAGTAGTACTATATTGTTTGCATTTCAGCCTTTGCTTGCTTCCTTCTTAGTTATTTACCGTCCTACAGTGATCAAGGCTATGTCAGGAAAAATATTGATCAGTTTACTAATTCTTTCTGGATGTATAGCAAGTTTAAACAGTGTTC
This sequence comes from Chloroflexota bacterium, assembly GCA_002701625.1. The sequence goes on along the minus strand of NZWK01000055.1, from coordinate 1,777 downwards.
ATTCAGCAGAAACAGGAGCATTATCATGGGGGATCTGGCTTTATGTTGTGACTTTGGTCGTACTGCTATGGCAGTTAATGGGATTCTGGTCCCAAATTGAGAACCTTCTAAACAAAAACGTAGCTGTTGCTATCAATTTAATGGTTCCTGTTTTATTTGGTGGAATGCTACTTTATTTGTGGGAAATGTTAACGGTCGGTTTTGATGTACCACAGGTTTTGCTACCTCCTCCATCTATGATAGGAATGGCCTTTGTTAATTCTCTTGAAATGCTCTGGGCTGACTTTCAGCAAACATTTTTGAAAGCGGTGCTTGCCGGTTTTTTCTTGGGCTGCGGATCAGGATTTATAGTTGCGGTTATGGTAGATAAGATTCCATTTTTACAGAGGGGTCTTCTGCCGCTTGGAAATTTGGCGAGTGCCCTGCCTATTGTTGGAGTGGCACCTATAATGGTCATGTGGTTTGGTTTCGACTGGCAGTCAAAAGCTGCGGTTGTTATGATAATGACTTTTTTCCCGATGTTGGTTAATACGCTGACAGGATTAAAGTCTACGGGGCAGATTGAACTTGACTTGATGCACTCATATGCTGCAGATTATTGGCAGATGTTGATCAAAGTAAGGCTTCCAAACTCGCTGCCATTTATTTTTAACGCATTAAAGATCAACTCTACTCTCGCGCTGATCGGCGCAATTGTAGCGGAGTTTTTTGGTACACCGATAGTTGGAATGGGATTTCGTATTTCAACTGAAATCGGTCGAATGAATGTTGACGTCGTATGGGCAACAATTGCGGTGGCAGCATTGTCTGGGTCGTTTTTCTATGCGCTACTGGCTTTTTTGGAAAGGCAGTTCACTGGATGGCACCCGTCTTTCCGTGTCGGCTGACTTTACTGAAATAATGTAAGTCTAGCCTTAATTTTCTAAATGGAGAAAAAAATGAGTACATTGAAAAAAATTGTGATGGTAATTCTGGTTTCTGGGTTATCATTTTCCTCACATGCGGCAGAAAAAGTGACCATTCAGTTGAAATGGGTGACACAGGCCCAGTTTGCTGGTTATTATGTAGCACAGGATAAAGGATACTATCAGGCCGCAGGACTAGACGTTACAATAAAACCTGGAGGACCGGACATTGCCCCACCTCAGGTGATTGCAGGAGGAGGAGCAGATGTTATTATCGACTGGATGCCTTCTGCTCTGGCTTCACGTGAAAAAGGTGTGGCATTAGTGAACATCGCTCAGATTTTCAAGAAATCTGGAATGATGCTTACCTGCCGCAAAGATAGCGGAATTAAATCTCCTTCAGATTTTCGAGGGAAAACGCTAGGTGTATGGTTTTACGGAAACGAATATCCTTTCCTAAGTTGGATGAGCAAATTGGGAATTCCTACCACTGGAGGTTCAAACGGTGTGAAAGTACTTAGGCAGGGGTTCAACGTTGATCCAATTCTGCAGAAGCAGGCTGAATGTGTTTCCACCATGACCTACAACGAATATTGGCAGGTTGTGGATGCTGGACTAAGTCCTTCGGAATTAATAGTCTATAAGTATGAAGAGCAGGGCGTTGCTACTTTGGAGGACGGATTGTATGTTTTGGAAGACAATCTAAAAAACGCAGCATTTGTTAGCAAAATGGGACGTTTCCTTAGAGCTTCCATCAAAGGTTGGAAGTATGCAGGTGACCATCCTGATGAAGCGGCGGATATTGTTTTGGAAAACGACGATACTGGTGCACAGACAGAAAAACATCAGCGTCGAATGATGCGTGAAATAAG
>NZWK01000054.1 GCA_002701625.1 Chloroflexota bacterium | reverse complement strand
GCTTGAGGTTTTGCGACAGGACTATATCCGAACTGCTTACTCCAAGGGACTCAGAGAGCGCGTCGTGATATGGCGGCATGCTCTGCGGAATGCCCTAATTCCTGTAATTACGATTCTTGGTTTGCAAGTCGGAATAGCGGTATCAGGAACAGTGGTACTTGAGGTTCTGTTCAACATGCCTGGGTTAGGTAAGTTTTTTTTGCAAGGCATCTTTAATCGAGACTATCCCGCGATACAGGGTACCGTCTTGGTGATTGCATCATTCACACTTTTAGTTAATTTGTTTGTGGACTTGTGTTATGCATGGATAGATCCACGAATTAAGTATTCATAGATAAATGTTCTGGGAGTAATATTATTATGAGCAGTACAGGCGCTTTATTAGATGAAAATAGTCGGGGACCAGTTACGGAATATATCCGTAATTCCCTTTATTTGAATGCAATTCGGAGAATTGTAAAAGAAAAGCCACTCGGCCTGATAGGGATGGTGATGTTTGCCATTTTCTTGACGTTGGCAATTATCGGCCCGATGATTGCTCCGCATGATCCAAACCAACTTGGAACGGGCCCTCGACTTGAAGGGCCACAGTGGGGTTATCCGCTTGGAACAGACAATTTGGCGCGAGATATGTGGAGTCGCGTTCTTACCGGATATAGAGTTTCGATGACTCTTGGTTTTATTGTGGTTGTTACGTCGACGCTGGTCGCAGTTGTTCTTGGAGTCGTCAGCGGCTTCCTAGGAGGATGGACTGACACCATTTTACAGAGATTCGTTGATGCATTTATTGCCTTCCCTGGGTTGGTCTTTTTGATGGTTGTGCAGGCTATTTTCTTCGGGTTTGAATTTCCTTTCCTACCATCAAGCGGCATCATGAGTTCTTCAGGTTTCACCATGATGCTAGCTATGACACTTCTTGTGTCTATCGGAAACTCAAGAATTATGCGTGGAGCGACGCTCTCGATTAAGTCAGAGGTATACGTGGAGGCTGCCGCTTCATTAGGTGCCACTCAGTCACGAATTATGCTCAAGCACATCCTGCCCAATATTATGGCTACTGCACTGACAATTGCTACGCTTAATCTTGGCGGTATTATTCTCTTTGAGGCGACCTTATCGTACTTAGGTTTGGGACTTCCACCTGATGTGCCGACTTGGGGCGGAATGCTAAGTCGTGAGGCAAGAAATTGGATGTCACAGGCTCCATGGTTGGCTTTGGGTCCTGGACTGGCGTTGTCACTTGCTATCTTTTCGATAAACGTATTTGGTGATGCACTACGTGACGTACTGGATCCACGGCTTCGAGGGCGTTAACTTAAGACTTGGTAATACTACCCAGTAGATGGATACCTCTCAAGACTTGAGACCAGGAAAGAAATAGATGCAACGGTTTTATAAATTCGAGCAAGTATTTAACGTCCGAGATATCGGTGGCTATACCACGACTAATGGAAAAAACACTCGTTGGAAGCGAATGTTTAGATCAGCTGAGCATCAAAGAATGTCTGAAATCGAGCTACGTAACTTTCAGTCAGAGGTTGGGATAAGGACAGTTATTGACTTCCGATCTTCAGGTGAGGCAGATGATCCACGTGGCGTGGGGGCTATTTCTGATGCGGCAACTAACCGTCATCACTTTCCTATGGGCGATGCTGATAGTAAGCACAAATCTAAACAAACAGGTAACTGGAATCCGGATTATGTTGGCTTGCTTGAGAATCAGAAGGATAAGTGGTTGGAAGCTTTGGCAGTCGTAGCTGACGTAGACAATCATCCCGTGCTGTTTCATTGCGTTACTGGAAAAGATCGAACGGGAGTGTTTGCGGTCTTGCTATTAGGTATTCTTAATGTGTCTGATGAAGATATTCTTTCTGACTATGAATTATCTCGTCAAGGGATGAATGATTTGATCCAGAATCTTAGATATAGAGGTGTGATTGGTGAAGACGAGGCTCCTAATCCCGGGCTAGGTGTTGATGCATCAGCAATGGCTTTGGCAATTGATCACATTCATACTGTCTACGGTGGATATCGCGAATACGCTCTGGATTGTGGTGCTAGTGAAAAACTTTTTGCCCAGCTCGAACGCATTCTGGTTGAATGAGACTAGATTTCTAGACTATTTCTGTTATGTCACCAATGGCAATAATGCCGCCGGTAAGAACAGTCGCTAATTTGCCTCTATGGCCCACAAGACTTTCTCTAAATGCTTCTCGATCTTGTATGCCGAGCAGCTCACCTATATGGACGCACGGATCACAATCGCCATCGATTCGTATGTCTACGTCTCCTATTTTTATAGTTGTTCCATCCTTTAAAGACATTAATTCTGGAAGATCAAGAGTTACTTGTTCCCTTAAATCCCCTGGGTTGAGCCCGAGTTGCTCTATATCAAATAATGACATGAGGACAAGTGCCCGGGTTTTTCTATGCTCATGTTGATCGCCCCGCGCGCCACCACCCATAACGAGTTCTAGTTGTTCAGCTGGCTTTGGAGAGACTCCATGAGTCGTCTGAGTGAAGAGATGTTTAACCGTCATATGTATGCCTCAATTTTCTGTTCTCAACTGATTCTACCTGGACGTAGTTAAAAAATTCTGAAGAGAGTAGGTTTAATGTCACTTTACACTAACACCGTATCCGCCCGCTTATGCGTAAACCGATTATTTGTAACTAATTGCGGCCGTCACAAGTAGTGCAAAGGCGGGCGTTGCTATTCTGGGGCCGATTTGAGTCACAAGAGCATTGTATCTAGTGTTAGAAGGAGTCTAGCGTTCTATCCAATACATTTCCATCTTTGCTAAAGTGGACCAAATAATTAAGTTTGAGGTTGTTATGAATATTTCCCATTTAGACCATTTGGTTGTTCCAGTTAGTAATGTTGAGGCGAGTGCGGAATTTTACACAAAATATTTAAACATGCGAGTGGAGCGCACTGAGTCAGGTAGAATCTCTCTCCATTTTGGAAATCAAAAAATTAATCTTCATCCCGCGGGCTGGGATTTTTGGTTGAAGGCTAAGACTCATCTTGCAGGTACAGCCGACCTCTGTTTTGTGGTGGAAGAATCGGTTGCCGAGATTCAGAAACAACTGCAATCGGGCGGGATTGAGATATGTGAAGGGCCCGTGTCTCGTGAAGGCGCTGTTGGGGAGATGACATCAATTTATTTTTGGGATCCTGATGGCAACCTAATCGAACTATCGAACTATATATAAATTAAGGACTCTTTTTTTAGATAGTTGACGAATTTATTAAATCCGTTACACTCCGTATTGATTACTAACTAGCTTAGTAATGATCTTGCGGTGGGTGGAGTTTCAGCCTGAGCACGGCACAAGATTTGCTCGTATTTAAGACAAAAGTTATGGCAGGGCTGTTTACTCGCCAGACACAACAGTAATTTATGGAGACGACAATATGATCAAATCAACCTTAGCTTTTGCACCAGTTCAGGGACGTGCCGCGGAGGCGATAAAGGACATTACAGAGTTCCGAGATATGTTTTTGGAATGTGGTGCAAATCAGGCAATTGCATACTCGGTAGCATCAGGTCAAGGATTTGGGAATCTCCAACTTCGTGTATTTACTGATAGTAATCAGCATATTCGGGAAGTTTCAGAAAAACTACAAGCGACTGATCTATTCAATCAATGGAATAGTAATCCCTCTCCGTCATCTGTGCGATTGGGAGTTCTTAGGACAGAAGATGTGGCGTTCAGTGGCGATCGGGAAGCGGTGCAGTCGGGTAAGACAAAGTCAATGACTACCATAGGAACGATAGCCAAACCTGGAAAGATCGTTGAACTTGAAGAGAGATTAGAAGGATGGACTGATGTTTGGGTAGAATCAGGCGCGACAGCTTGTCAGGCAAGTCGCGCGGTCACCGGATTGCCTAACGACCGCTACTTTTTGAATATTCTGATGGAGCATTCAGGAGAGCTCGATGGGATTTTAGAGAATATGCGTCAAACTGCTGCATGGACGGCATTGGCGACCAACACGGATCCGTCCTCGGAAATCGTGAGTAATGTCTTATTGAATCGATTGCCATAAATTAAAAACGAGACTGAAGAGAGAGAGAACTATGCCAGTATTAAGAGTAGGAAACCTTAAACCAAAACCAGGGAGAATTGCTGATACTCACGCAAAACTGCCTGGAATAAAGAAAATTTTCGACGATAGTGGAGCGCGTGCTTCACTGTTTTGGCAAAAGATATCTGGCCCGAATATTGGGGATATCAGCTTTTTGTATGTAGCGCAGGAAGAAGGCTTAGCTAATTTGGGGTCGTTAATTACCACGATTATGAGTAATGAGGATTACCGGGCGTTGAATGCCGATCCAGATCTTCCAATGGACTTCAATAATGGCTACATCATTCAAGATGTGTATACGGCGGGCCAAATGGATCTCGACGTCCAATTACGAACGACATTAATGATGTCACCTAACCGTGGTCGGAATGATGATTCGGTCAGGAGGCTGAGCCGAATTGCTGATGAACTAGTAGCCGGCGGAGCAGAATCTGCGTCTGTGCGAACTCCTTTATTTGGAAATCAAGGATCTCTTGTGGGGCTATTTGCTTTTTATAGTGGTTGGGACGCGCTAGAGAAATCGAGACAGCACATGCTTGAGAGCCAGCTGTGGAGTGCGATTTCACAAAGTCAAGACCAGACGGGCGAATTACTCGGTAATCAGATTGATGTGCGAGTTCTATAAATTAATTTGGAACTCTGATGTCTATAAGGACAAGTAGTAACAAGACTAAGGAAGATGAAGAGGAGTATAGAATGACGGTTGTACGTACGGTAATGCTTAAGCCAAGACCTGGAAAAACGTTCGAAGTATTGGAATGGTTACCAAAATTTACACCAGTGTTTGATGAGTTGGATCTTGTTGGCCATGCTTTCTGGCAGGCCATCACTGGTCAAAATTACGGCAATATTATGGTGACTTATGTAGCCGAAGATATTGAAAAGCTAGGCGCGGCACAGGATGCTGCCACGGCCAATCCTGTTTTTAAGGAACTCTTAACTGATGTGCCCGTTGATGTGACTGGATCAATTATTTCACAGACAGTTAGTCAGAGTGGTTCGCTCGATATTGATTCAGTGAAATTGCGTGCGTCTGTGCTTATGAGCCCGAATCCTGGGCGAGGTGATGATGTGCTACGTAGAGCTAATCGTTTATCTGAAACCTTGGTCGAATGTGGCGCACAAGCCTCACATGTTCGCAGCTCGATGGCAGGACCCGCGGGTCCTGGTGTAGGTGTACATACTTTTTACGAAAGCTGGGCAAACTGGGGCGAAGTTCGAGAAGGTCTAAGTAACAGTCAATTCTGGAATGTTATTAACAAGAGTCAAGACGATATTACGTCGTCTGGTCCGACAGTGCAGTTATACAAGAAGATAGCTATTTAATTTGTTATCTCTAGTGAGTCAGGTTGTGGTTAAGCCTGTGTATCTGACAGATATACGCTTACTGCGACCTGACTGCTGTGCAACTGATCTGTTTGAGAGTGATTCAGTAACGTTGTGAAGCAGATGAACAGCAGACCTAGGTGTATTTAAGAAATTGGCTCTACTTCATCTCAATCATAGATGCATGGTGATTTAGTTTGTGCAGGGCCATCCAGCAAAAGAGTGCATAGGGTGCGAGCAGCACAGGTAAATCGAATATAACTTCAGTAGAATATGGGCTTATTGATCGTATGGTGTGGCCGGTCACGGGCAGGCCACACGTATCCCAGTCCCAGACATTTTGCTCCTCGAACTTCGTAATCACAAAGGTTACGTGAAATCCAAGTATCGTTTTCACGGAACCGCGCGTTCCTAGAATAATTTTTGTATCACTTGGGACTACGGACTGAATTGAAGGCCCCCATACGGGCCAATATTTGGTATTGGTTAGGATTTCCCAGACTTTATGTTGAGGTTCCGAAATAGTGCGTCTTACTCTAAATCTCCATCTAAAAAATAATCGTAGGACTTTGATCATTTTTGTCTATTTTTCAGTTTAATATCTTTGTATTTTTCGATTGCTATTTTGTGATCGATGATGGGTTTAGGATATCCACATTCAGCTCTTAATTTGCTAGGCGGATTGTGGATGAGATCGGTCGGTATATTGTTTAGCTCATGAACATATTTTCGAATGTATTCACCGGTTGGGTCAAATCTTTCACTTTGTCGTTGTGGATTGAAAATTCGGTTTGGGTTGGTATCTGTTCCTGTTCCAGCAACCCATTGCCAGCCTAATTGATTGCTGGCGAGATCCCCATCGATAAGCCAATTTCGAAAATGTGTTGCACCCAATCGCCAATCGAGGTAAAGATCCTTTGTAAGGAATGAAGCTGTCACCATTCGTGCTCGGTTATGCATAAATCCCTCAGCGAGGAGCTGTCGCATCCCGGCGTCCACTATCGGATATCCCGTCATGCCCGTTTTCCAGGCATTAAGGTGCTCAGTATTGTTATTCCAACGATCACCACGATCACGATAGTCTGAATTAGCAGCGTCAGGATACTTGGCTAATATTTGCAGGTAAAAATCACGCCAGCAAAGTTGCCGAACAAATGCATTATCACCATTACTTCTTGCCATCATGGCTAATTCCAGTAACGAAATACATCCAAAATGAAGGTAAGGAGAGAGCAGAGAAGTGGCAGGCGCACTTAGATCATCTCGATTTTCCTCATATTTTTGAATACCGCTTGTCAACCAATGCATCATGCGGGACCGGCCTGCTGACTCACCTCCCTTAACTTGAGCATTTGATTTATGGTCTAGGCTCGGCATGTTTGACTTTATGAACTTCAGTTGGCTGGGCGAATTGAGCAGCGGTGGTTTTACCATCGGTCGCCAAGACTCAGCCAGCCACTTGTTGTAATAAGGAGTAAACACTTTGTACTCGTCACCAGCACCTGGTTGTATTTTTCCAGGAGGAAGCACGGAGTGACTGTCGTGAAGTATCAATTTAATATTACTGTGCTCACAGGCAGCTTCTAGAAGACGAGCTCTGTCATTCGAATATCTGCTGTAATCCCTTGCTATATGTATTTCGGTAGCCTCAACTGTTGCAGTAAATTTCATCACTTCCTCAGCCCAGACACCCTGCGAAATAATGAGACTGGTGCCGAGGCGCTCTAAAGATTGATCTAAATCAGTGAGAGACTCATATAAGAAAATAGAGCGGTTAGCTGATGATTGTGGTCCATTAACTAGCATAGGATCGAGTACAAACAGTGGTGCGACGCAGTCATTTTGCTGGCTTGCGGCTACTAGCGCAGGGTTATCATGTACACGAAGATCTCTTGTAAATACCACCACTGCTGTCGACTTCATATAACTCCACATCAAAAACTCTTCATTTTCATTCTAGCTTGCTTAATCGGAGAAACCGTGCGAATTTAACAAGAGCGAATATTTGCTCTACATAGAGCGAAAGCCAAGGAAGTTAATATGGCTGTAGTCACTGTTTTTGGAGCATCAGGTTACATTGGCTCGAACTTGATCCCTCAATTGATTCAGGCAGGGCATACTGTCCGAGCAGTTGCAAGAAACAAGCAGACTTTAGAGGGACGACCTTGGCCAGACGTGCAGCTGTTTGCTGGAGACGTGCTTGACATTTCGTCTCTTGACTCACCATTAGCGGGTACGGATGTGGCCATTTATCTNGTTCATTCAATGGGTTCGGGTAAATCATTTGAANAATTAGATCGTAAAGCTGCAGAGAATTTTGCTGAAGCCGCTGCNAAATATNGAGTGTCACAAATAATCTATTTAGGTGGAATTCAGCCTAGCTCAGGGAGNAATACTCGACATCTGACTTCAAGAGCTGAGACTGGAGATTGTCTAAGGAAGGGGAGTGTTCCGGTTACAGAACTTCGTGCGGGGATGATAGTCGGTGCCGGTTCAGCAGCGTTTGAAGTTATCCGAGATATTGTTTATCACCTTCCGATCATGATTACTCCTCGGTGGGTTAATTCAAGNTCACAGCCGATTGCCTTAAGTGATTTACTTTGGTATTTGACCTCTTCAATTGGNAGTGTTGACACGTTTGGCAAAACATACGATGTCGTTGGCCCTGAAACCATAAAGTACAAAGATCTCATCCATCAGTTTGCTGACGCGGTTGGACTGAAACGATATTTGATTCCTGTACCTGTGCTTACGCCTCGACTTTCTTCTTATTGGTTAGATCTTGTGACAGCTGTACCAGCAAANGTTGCGCGCCCGCTGATTGATGGCCTGAAGCACGATTTGCTNGCCTCTGAGACTNAAATCAGAGAGATTTTTCCACGAGATCTGAAGTCTTANATGGAGGCAATTCACATTGCTATGGAAAGTGAGAAATTATCAGAGATGCCGGCNCGTTGGACAGAGGGAGCTATCCANTTCGGAGGAAGCCATCCAGAATATTCATTTTATAGTAAAAANGAGGTTGCTCATGGGCAGGCGGCAGTCACGAGCGAAGCTATATGGAACCAAGTACGGGCTCTTGGCGGAAACAATGGATGGCATGCATTGAATTGGCTTTGGCAGTTACGTGGTGTAATTGATCGTTTGGTCGGCGGCGTTGGTATGAGGCGAGGACGACGTCATCCCACNGGGATACGAGTGGGCGACGCAATTGATTTCTGGCGGGTTGTTGCGATTGANGAAGGGAAGCAACTAACGTTAATGGCTGAGATGAAGCTTCCCGGATCTGCCGTGTTGGAATTTANTATTGACGAAGTTGATGATGAATCCAGACTTACGACTTCAGCTTACTTTCATCCGGCTGGAGTATTAGGCCTCCTATATTGGTACATATTGACTCCAGTACACCCGTATATTTTTAGAGGAATGACCAACGCTTTGATGGCTAAGGCCGTACAAGCCGAATCTTATTCAGCACCGGTAGCAACGAAGTAAGGACTCTCGAAGCCTGTTTTCCCATATTGAATAGAATTTCCAGCTAGATCGGTAAGTTTTCCACCAGCTGCAACGAGGATCGCGTGTCCCGCGGCAATATCCCATTCCATAGTTCTTCCAAGTCGTGGGTAGAGATCTGCACTTCCTTCAGCTATTCGACAAAACTTTAACGACGAGCCACAGCGATCGAGCTTGGCAATATTGAGTTTTTCGAGGAACGCATCGGTNTCAGGGTTGTTATGTGAGCGAGTTGCTAAGACCACTAGNCCGTCTTGGTTAGGTGTCCGGCATTGTATAGATGTCACAGAGCCATCTTCCGATCTTTTGTTGGCACCTCCCATTTCATTGGTCCAGTAGGTTTCTTGTAAGGCAGGGAGATGAATGACACCAAGTGTNGGTATTCCATTTTCTANCAGTGCGATATTAACGGTGAACTGACCATTGCGTTCGATAAATTGTCGGGTGCCATCTAAGGGATCGATAAGAAAAAAAGNNTTCTTTCCTATTTCTGGTGTGTAACCGGCAGANATACTTTCTTCGGCGACGATTTCATAGCCGAGGTTGAGTTTTTGTAAGCCAGTGACAATTATTTTTTCGGCTAATCGATCTGCTTCCGTGACAGGGCTAGCATCTTTTTTTATTTCGACGGTAAAATCTTGCTCATATATTGTGATGATTGCCTCTCCAGCGGCGGTTGCTAAGCGGAGCATCTCACGAATAAGTTTCANCCTAATTTTAGAATTTTTAAGCGCTTGAACAGGGGGCATGTGCTAAATCCTCGTTTGTGAGTATTTTTATTGTAACTAAGGACAAAGACTAAGACGGTAGCAGGTCACTTGTAGAATTAATTTAAGCATCGCGAACTAGTACTGCTGGAACTCAGATCTNTACTCCTACTCTATGAGTTCAGAATGACTAGTAAAATTGAAGCTGCCAANAGAAATATACCCACTAGCTCAACCTTACTAATTTTTTGCCTGAAGATGAATAGAGTGATTCCNATAGATATAAGGAGTTCAAACTGACCGATAGCGCGAACCGGTGCGGCCGTGTGTAGGGCGAATGCTATAAACCAGGCAGCCGTAGAAATTGCGGCAAAGAAACCGGCTGCAATCCCAAANTTCCAAAGGCGAAACACAGCTTGGAGTTCAGCCCTGCGTTTCATAGCTAGGTACACCAACATTACGAGNGCTTGGCCAACTACTCCTATCGCNCCAGCNGCNGATGCTCTGAGTAGGGAATCTCCGTCATCTAGTGAATTGATGGCAGCCCTGAATGCAACGACGCTGATGGATAAAGTGAATCCTGCAAGAAGCCCTATGATTGTTGACTGGGATCGAAGACTTACTTTGACTTCACTGAGAGAGAATAAATTTCCTCTCAGCGAGAGCATAATTACTGCAATAGTGCCGATAAGGATTGCAAAGCCGAATTGAAGATTGATTGCTACGGAGAGGAATATAGACTCCATGAGGGCTGCAAGGAGAACTTCGGTNTTTGAGAATGCCACACCCACGACAAAGTTTTTAAAGCTGAATAGTTTNACTAGGAGGACCGTGAATATTATTTGTGCAAGACCGCCCACGGCTAANNAGAACACGAATTCAAGATTTAGACTTGGAAAAGATTGGTCAGTAAATCGAATTACACATAGAAACCAGATCCATGCGAACGGGATCGCGTAGATAAATCGAATTGCGGAGGCGCCGTAGTCCCCCAACGAATCCTTCATATGGCTTTGAATCGCCGTTCGAATGTTCTGAGACGTGGCTGCTAGAAGAGTAATCCAGATCCAGAGTTGCATTTACTTTACCTTCTGCTGGATCTGAGGATATATTTTCACGGATAACCGCCATTCAGTCAGTCTAGGCAGTTTAGGATAAATGCTGCTAATGGGAGCAGCATCTAGAGTGCAATGTGGGGTCGGGTATAAACCAATAAGTAGAGAGGCAGAGTAGATGTCGATAAATTTGCGAGTAGCTGAATTGAGAGATATTGAGAGATGCTCGGAGCTTCTTTATATGCTGTCAGGTCGGGAATCGATAGATAGAGGAGTGTTTGAGTCCTTTGTTATAGGTGAGAGAGGCCTTGTGGTCCTAGCTGAAGAAGACGATCTGATACATGGTTTCGCATCACTATCCTTTAATCTGGGACTTAGATTTAATAATCAGTATTGTCAGCTTGAAGAATTAATTGTAGACCCAGCGGCTCGCGGGAAAAATATCGGCGCTTTGTTGATGAACGAGGCGGTTAGAGTAGCTAAGGAAAAAGATTGTCAAAGTTTTGGTCTTTATTTGATGGAATCAACCGAACATAATCGACCTTTCTATGAGAAGTTCGGATTTGTGATGGTTGGGAGCGAGATGAGACAGGAGTTCGATTGATGGTTTACCTGGCTAAGGCCCCTGGAATCAGCAGTTGTTTGTCTTAAATTGAATTGCTAATTATCTATTTTGGCCGAGTAACTCCTTCTTCCGATAAAGTGGAAAAATCATCGGCAGATAGATTTAGCAGTTCACTGAGCACTTCTTCACTGTGTTCGCCCAGAAGTGGTGAGCGGGTTGGTGCTGCGATTCCTGCCATCACTAGTGGTGCACGCATTAATTTCACAGTTCCATTTATCGGATGCTGTACTTCATGAATAAAATCTCGCTGAGCTAGGTGGTCGTCTTCGAAAAGGTCTAGCGTTGTGTACACATATGACGCGGGAACACCAGCCTCACTTAGGATTGCCATTGCGTCTTTTTTGTCATGTTGGCTAGTCCAGCTTTCAATAACCTCTCGAAACTCTTCCTTGTGTTCGCGTAACCCTACAGATGTTGAAAATCTATCATCAGTCGTAAGGTCCGGCCTGCCAATAGCGGTATATAAACTATCGAGCATTGAGTCAGTTCCCGGAAACAACATGAGCCAGTCATTCGTCCCGCCCCCTTTGCAGCGATACATGCCACCTCCGATGTCACCCCGTGCGGTGCCACGTCTTTGTGCTGGGCGAGTTCCCCATGCTGGCATGTCGGCGGTTCGCATGAACATGGTTACACATTCTTGCATCGACGCGTCTATAACCTGNCCCACGCCTGTTTTCANGGCNGANACATATGCCGACACTATACCGAGNGCTACCTGAACTCCTGTCCCCGTATCCGCGTAGGTNGGTCCGATGGGCATTGGTGNTCCATCCGGCTCACCTGTTATGGACAAAGCACCTCCAGCCGCCTGCGCTACAGGGTCGAATACGTTGAAACCTGCATTTGGTCCACTCAAACCGAATCCCTTGATACGAGCGATTATAAGTTTGGGGTTAATTGATTGCATTTGTTTTGTATCAATTCCAAATGATTCCAGTACATCTGGCCCGTAATTTTCTACAAACGCATCAAANTTAGGTACTAAGTCGAGGAATAGNTGNCGTCCTCGCTCTGTTTTTAGATTTAACACGACTGATTTTTTACCGCTGTTGTAGTTCATAAAATATTGTGAATCACCNGGAGTAGTTTGTTTATGATTTTGAACCGAACGGCCTGGGTCGCCGAACGGTGATTCAATCTTGATAACTTCGGCGCCAAGCCAACTCAGGTACTGAGTGCACGAAGTGCCAGCTTCGTATTGGGTCATGTCAAGTATTTTCATTCCATCTAGTGCACCAGGCATACAATCCTCCTAATAAAAANGCCTCAAAAGATTTGATTAAGTGTAAATTTTAATTAAGGCCTTATAAATTAGCACAGGATGTGAGGATGTNAGTCCGTCAATAGGAAAATTAGTTATTCGTTCATGACAAATATTTCTAGATTTGTTACCTTCTCAGTAGAGGAAGTGAAGTATGNCGTNAAGTTCAAAACTTTCCATCACTTGGCCNGAGATTACCAACGAGCGATCAGNGCCTATGCTTTGGTTGGGCGCTTGGNTGTTGGGGCCTAATGGTGAAGAAGGNGACTGGTTTCATAGTGGCCGAGGAGCGGCAGTTACTGAGCACGAGGTGCCGACTGGAGTTACAGGAGTTCGTATTCGAAGATGGCCCAACGAAGGGCTGGCGCCAGAGTATGCCGATGTTATTCCAGTTCCGCAATCGGAACTCGCAGCGGAATTTGTTTCCTTCAATAAGCGCCAGCCATTTAGCGTCTTGACAGGCGAGGAATTTTAGAGAGAAAGGTACTCTTGTATGGTAGTTAAAAGCGAAAATCCAAACGCATGGCGAACAGAAACGCCAGGAAACGAAGGNTGGTCACGAACNGCTCAGCCAGNTGACCCTAACAAATATTTTATTATTTCAGCGGACTGTCATGCGCAGGAGCCAGCTGATCTNTGGGCGAAGCGCATTGAACCAGAGTTTAGACATCGAATTCCNNGGCAAGAGGTCGATGATGAAGGCGTTAAGTGGCAGGTGACAGAGGGGCATCGGCCCACCAGAATCCGTGACCTAAAACTCGAGGGCGAGGACGAAGAGCGGAATGGTGCTGGATATAAGGTGGAAGAGCGTCTACGTGATATGGACCGTGANGGGATAGACGTTGAATTAATTTTCCCTAACAAGGGTCTTTCAATGTGGGCTACGCAGGACCCAGTGTTTTCGCAAGCGATGTGTCGTGTTTGGAATGACTGGTCGATGGAAATGTATGGTGATNAGCGATCTCGTATGCTTCCCGCTGCGGCTATTGCGCCGAACGATATTGATGGTGCGATAGCTGAGATTGAACGAGTGGCAAAAATGGGGCACCGTTGCCTGACATTACCGAATCGTCCGGTATGGGGGTCGGGGGATGGAAGTGAAGTTAATTATAATTTNCCTCACTTTGACAGGCTTTGGGCTGCAATCGAAGAGCATAATCTCCCAATTACATTACATATCTCAACAGGAAAAGACCCTAGAGGGGCCCGAGGTAATGGTGGAGCCGTGATAAATTACGCNGTGCACTCGCTCAGCCAGTCCCTNGAACCTGTTGCTAACTTTTGNAGCTCTGGCGTATTAGAGAGATTTCCAAATCTGAGAATTGCAACTATTGAGGCNGGGATCGGTTGGATTCCATGGGCATTGACTGCAATGGATGAGGCATATCATAAACATCACATGTGGTCATTTCCTAAATTATCGATGTTGCCAAGTGAACACTACCGAAATAGCTTTTATGCAAGTTTTGGNGAGGACCCACCTGGATTAGCACTTGGGTCAGAGTTTAATCTTATGAAGAATTTTATGTGGGCCAACGATTATCCTCATCAGGAAGGAACTTGGCCTCATTCNGCGGCCGCGATTGAAAGAACGATGGGCGACCTGTCTGATGAAGATNGNGCCTCTGTNCTCGGTGGAAATGCAGCTNGATTNCTTAATATCTAAAATAATTTTCGTAGCTCGGGACACCACTACACTCTTGATCTACCGGTTNGATTTGATATCAATGAGAGAGAATGTAAGTGGCTAATATTCAGGAATTATTTGGCCTTGANGGCAAGACAGCTTTAGTAATTGGCAGTTCCAGTGGNCTCGGTCGAGANTCTGCAGAGNCNCTTGCNGCTGCGGGAGCGAAGATTGGTTTAATGGCTCGGAGAAGTTCTNTGCTTGAAGAAGTNGCTGANAGCTGNAGGTCTCTCGGATCNCAAGTGNATTGGATTCAAGTCGACGCGACACAGAGATCAGAATTGGAGCTAGGCATATCATCTCTNGAGTCGAAACTAGGTGAGATTGATATCTTGGTTTANGCNGCCGGTGTGGCTCCNCTTAAACGTGCCGANTTACATTCTGAGGAAAAATGGGATCAAGCTCTCAGTACTAATTTGACTGGGGCNTTCTACGCATCTCAAATTGTTGGNNCTAGGATGATTGAGCGNTTCAAGNAGCAAGATNACTCTTGGNNTGGCGGGCGATTGATAATGATTGGTTCAATTATGGGTTCCCANGGGAATCCTGTGCACCGCAATATTGGATATGCAGCCAGCAAGGGTGGTTTGGANAATATGGTCCGTCAATTGGCGGTGGAATGGGCACCATATCAGATCACAACGAACTCAATTGCCCCCTCTTATTTCAAAACCGAGATGACGACAGATCCTGCGACTGGTGAGATTCCAGCAGAGATGTTAGACCGGATGCAACAGTTTTCACCAACGGGACGGATAGGCGAAGCTGGTGAGATCAGTTCAAGCATATTATTTCTAGCGTCGCGCTTTTCGTCTTATATAAACGGTGCGATCATTCCGGTTGATGGAGGCTGGTCGGCTTGGTGAGATTACTTTAGAAGGAGTCAATTGATGGCATCTGACGAGTTTGAGAATTTACTCGAGGAATTAACTAATGTGGGTGGGCCTAGCGGCTTTGAAGAGCCAGTTCGACTCATCGTTGAACGCGAGTTAGAGTCAGTGATTGATGTTCGAGAAATTGACGGATTAGGATCATCAATTTCCACCCTGACTAATAAATCCTCAAAATACCGAGTTCTCCTAACTGCACATATGGATGAGCTTGGCCTACTGGTTAAGCGAATCACCCCAGAAGGTTTTCTTAAGTTTCAACCGATCGGTGGATGGCTTCCGCAAGCGATTATCGGTCAACGATGGATTGTCAAGACGCATAAAGGTGAAATCGCTGGTATTACTGGTATAAAGACAATTCATGTAATGAACGCTAAGGAGAGAGGTGAGGTATTTGATCTTGACGGCATGTTTATCGACGTGGGAGCGACTTCAGATGAAGATGCCCGAAGTAGATTAGGTATTCGGCCGGGTGATGCAGTGTATCCAGACAGTAAATTCAAAGCACTAGAAGGTGGTTCCCGTTTTATAGGAAAAGCTTGGGATGATCGAGTAGGGGTCGCGGTATTAATTCAGGTTATGAAAAGTTTGGCTGGAGCAAAGCCACCAATAACTGTGATAGGAGCGGCCACGGTGCAAGAGGAGATTGGCTTACGTGGGGCACAGACATCGGGTTATTTGGCTGAGGCCGATATCGCCATAAACCTTGAGAGTGGGGTGGCTGGAGACTATCCAGGCATTTCACTTGACGAGGCTCAAGAGCAAATTGGCAGCGGTCCCAGTATTTTTTTTCATGACAGTTCTATGATTCCAAATACAAGATTCAGAGATTTTGTGGTAGATCTAGCAGAGAGAGAGAATATCCCGATTCAATTTAATGTGCTGAGTGGTTATGGGCAGGATGGATCGGCGATTCAGCGAACCCGTGGAGGCGTGCCTGTGGTCAATATTGGCGTTCCCACTCGTTATCTACACAGCCACCAAGGATTAGTCGCGAGAACCGATATTGAAGAATGTGTGAGGCTTGTCACGAAAATCGTTACTAGTCTCACTGATGATGTAGTAGAGAACTTACGTTCATTTGATTAGGAGGAAAACATGGGAAGTTTATCAGGCCGAAATGCTTTAGTAACCGGAGCGAGTAGAGGAATTGGTCGGGCAATTGCTCTCAAACTTGCAACTGAGGGTGCAAACATAATAGTAAATTATGCAAATAACGCTTCTGCTGCTGAGGATGTAGTTGCTGAAATTCGCGAATTAGGTGTTCGTGCTGAGGCAATACAGGCCGACGTGTCCGATCGATCCGCTTGCGAAGCTATGGTCGATTCCGCAATTAAGGTATTCGGTCAGATTGACATGCTAGTCAACAATGCAGGGATAGGTTCAAGTGGTATCAATCGACCCACTATAACCGAAGCGACGTACGAACAATATGAACTTTTGCTTGGGGCCAATCTCTGGGGACCAATCTACATGAGCAAGGCACTTGTGCCTCATATGCGATCTGCGGAGCGGAG
>NZWK01000053.1 GCA_002701625.1 Chloroflexota bacterium | reverse complement strand
ATTCACGTTCCGTTTTGTTACGAAATGAGGTTATTTCCGCTTTTTCGTTTTCAGTTTCACGAACATTTTCTTCAGCAGCTTGCAGGGCATTCTTCAACTCTGTAAGCATCGAAGATAAATCTCTTTCTTTGGCTCCGAGCTCAAGTCGGGCGGCATCGATGACCGAAGAGGGGAGACCAAGCCTTGATGCAATTGCTATCGCGTTTGATTCTCCTGGAATTCCCATGAGTAGCCGATACGTTGGCTGAAGAGTGTCGGTATTGAATTCAGTAGATGCGTTAGTGATTTTCTGATTGGTATGCGCATATATTTTTAGCTCAGCATGATGCGTCGTACAAACCACCGCCACTTGCTTCCGAAGGAGTTCTTGAATTAGCGCGATTCCAAGGGCCGCACCTTCTCGAGGATCGGTACCGGCACCAATTTCATCAATCAGAACTAAGGATCCGGGCGTTGCGACCGAAAGAATGCTATTGATTGTCGCTACATGGGCGGAAAATGTGGAAAGCGAATGCTGTATCGATTGCTCATCTCCAATATCCGCCAGGACGTTTTGAAAAACTGGCATTTGCGTCCCGACGGATGCCGGCACAGGTAAGCCAGCTTGGCTCATCAGAGCTAATAGGCCGCAGGTTTTGAGTGAGACTGTTTTCCCGCCGGTGTTTGGTCCTGTAATAAGTAAGACCATGGGATCTGAATCATCCTGTTCATCCGCAGTGACACGCAGGGAAATTGGAATCACTTCACCTTCAATTAGGGGATGCCGGGCGTCTACTAGTGAGAGTGCTTTCTCTGAACCCACAATCCAATTACTCGGCGAAGATTCTTGATAAAGTTCCAGAGCGTCTAAATCGGTCGCCAAAAGGCCTTTTGCCTGTATGAGGTCAACTTCTGCGAGCTGAGCGACTAAATACTCGAGTTCATTGAACTTTTGTCCGACTGCATTCGATAAATTTTTTAGTATTTTCTCTAACTCACGGTCTTCCTGGGCCTGAGCTTCTTTATAAATGTTACCTAGGCCTATAGCTGAGCTGGGCTGGATAAAGACCGTTGATCCNGANGCTGAAGAATCATGGACGATACCAGGTACGTTAGATTGAAAACCAGCCTTAACAGGTAGGACGTATCGCCCNTCCCGCATCACAACAATTGGTTCTTGGAGTGCGTTGCTTANTCCNGCCGACTTGGCCATNCCATCCATTTTTTTTAATANTTGATCATGCGCAGATTTTCGNCGCNNTCTAATTTCAGCGAGCTCCGGCGAGGCGTTATCCTTAATGGCTCCGCTGTCATCCACAGCCGCATGTATCATCGATGCGGTNGAGCTCAANTTTTCAGNACCACTGATTTTGGACCAGATAAACGGAACGATCTCNCTATACTTACCTAGATTNGTTCGGCACTGGTTACCGACACGGCAGGTGAGACTGACTTCGAGCAATTCAAAAGGTGTCAGTAGCCCACCTCGTTGAGCTTCGTATATCTTTGGGCGTATGTCTGGAAAAGTGTCGGATAGCAGCTGAATATCTCGAGATAACAGACTGACTGCTTCAAATGTCTCCTGCTGTTTGCGAAGCACCTCATGGTGAGTCGAGCTTGGTAGAAGCNATTTGGCAAGGTCGTATCCGGCGTCAGATCGCGTAAAACTCAAGAGACGGTCTAGAATTACAGGATATTCAAGTTTTTCTAGATCGTATTGGTGGGTCATAGTTTGTTCAGTTTACTTAATTNCAGTATGCCGGACGTGTATTAATTTTTATTATGATAAAAAATATAGCCCTTAGCTTGCTTATATTTCTGATTGCTGCCGGATGTTCACCATTTTCCGACGATGAAGACTTAGTACAGATAGTGGGATTGAGTTCGAAGGCTGACAGCAATGTATCGGGCTTGAAATTTCCTACNGTCACTNCCACGGTCACCCAAATTGNATTAGANGNGGATGACACAGAGGATCAGGAAGTCGTCACGGTATTGGCTAAATTCGANGTGATNGGCTCGGGTTGGAGCNTCNAAAATACCAANGCGTATTGGGTGGATTTATTGTTTCANGGGAATTCACGCNTACCCAATGAAAGTTATTTGTTGTTTACGCTTCAGGCTTTTGAACCACGAAAAGGTACCGTGAATATTCCACTGNTAGAGCAGGTCTCATGTCAGGAGGTNAGCTGTTCGACGACGCTCTATTTTGAGGTGGAGAGAGGGTTTGTTCCTATTAGATTAATTCATTCAGATGGCAGAACATGGTCAATTGATGCACCTGTTCGTCCGGATCTNAAGACTCCTACTCCNAGCGCGGATAGNACTCCCTCGNCGACTCCTTCACCAGCCGCNACTGAATCATCTACNGCGACCGCTTCACCCACTGCAACTGAACCACCNGTTACGCCAACTGCAACTACCGCGGCTGAATAGTANNTAGNTATTTCANACTTNGGGAAATTCTTTCAAGNGTGTTCACAACTTGTATATCTTGGTCNANTAGNACNGTTCNNGGATCAAGTTGNAGNACNCCGTCCTGAATTTTAGAAATNATGGGNANTTCAGACNNACGTAANTNCTNNCTNACNAGNTCTAGTGTTTTTTGAGGCAAACTAANNGCACATAATCTNGTNGGNAGNGTTTGNCCNGGTAGACTGCCTCCNCCNACTGTTGACTCNCCGNNAANNACNTGNGCAGTAGTGCCCCAAGCNTGAGCGNAGAGNTCCGCTCGNTCCTGCAGNATTNATTCATCCATAGAGATCATTTGCCAGATNGGTATTTTTTCGATNGCTTCGCCTAGCGCGTAGTGTTGTAGAGTCGCAGCAATTCCAGCGATTGTCGCTTTGTCNGGTCGAAGAGCTCGGGTGAGAGGATGCTTCCGAATTACATCGATGAGTGAAGATTTTCCTATTATCAGGCCAGCTTGTGGCCCACCNATTAATTTGTCACCTGATGCGAGNACTAGATCNGCACCGTCATTNATGCAGTCACTCAGTAAGGGNTCGGGTTCTAATCCATATGGNCGCAAGTCAAGNAGCGCGCCTGAGCCAATATCNTCGATCACNGGCANATTATGTTCGTGACCAACTTTTACAATTTCACGTAAGGGCGTCTCCTCTGTNAANCCNGATATAAGGAANTTNGAAGGGTGTACCCGCATNAGAGCTTTGGTTTTATCAGTTATGCCGTTCTCATAGTCAGCAGATCGGGTGCGGTTTGTGGTACCTACCTCTTTGAGTTGTGCACCAGACTGGCTCATNACGTCTGGNACTCTAAANCCGCCTCCTATTTCGACAAGTTGACCTCTGGANACCACCACTTCACCATCTNTGCAGATTGCNGCCAGCGTTGTAAGAATGGCACCTGCATTATTGTTCAAAACTATTGAATCTTCTGCACCNGTCAGGCGNTGAATNATCGACTGGAGATGNCTAAATCGNGAACCTCTNCTTCCNCTCNGTACGTCGTACTCTAANTTTGAGTATCCATCNGTTACNTTAGCCATCGCGATCTGAGTTTCTNTGGAAAGCGGAGCACGTCCGAGATTGGTATGNAAAATGACACCTGTGGCGTTGATAACAGGCCNAAGAGTNTCATCNAGTCGCTTTGCTTTTGACTCAAGGGTCGTCAGGATGCCATCCAAATCGGTCTGAGNGTTTTCGATAGTGGCGATATTGTCTCNAACTGTCTGCAAAATACNGCGNGCGAGTTNACTGATTGCGCTTTGGCCATNTTTATCAATCAGGAGTTTAGCTCGTTNTGACTCAAGTACTTTTGAGGTTGATGGAATCCGACTTAGAGGATTATTGCTGCCTTGATGATTTGTATCCATATCTATAATTCTAGGTTGTNAGGACATCCTATAGTGTGACCTGTCGAACGCGACTGATNCCCGTCAGATCNGAAATTTTTTTGGCCTCAGCTTGNTCCAGNGGACGACTTATACCAATTACCATTAGGGCNGGATCGTCGNTAATGAGGCCTGGCGCAACTGCCATGGAGGATATATTGACGCCAAGCTCACCCATAACCTGTCCAACCCGTCCGACTTCACCAGGTTGNTCNAGNTTTTCAACNAGNAGAAGTGTTTTAGAGGCAGGNCTGAAATTTATATTCCATTTTCCGATGCTGACTATTTCAACTCCTGCATTTGTNCTGGTAGTAGACACTTTTTCAGAAAGNCGGTCAGTGGTTACGGTTACCTGNACAAGATTTTCATAGGGTTCTATCGAGTCAGAAAACTTTTCCTGCACNCTTAGTCCAGTGGATTCAGCAATATTCACGGCGTTNACTATGTTNACTGGAATNCTNGTCGCNGAGCCNAGGATTCCNATGATCGCNGANGANCGTANNGGATGTGTTTCTAGACCNNTGAAATGTCCNAAATAATTNATATGTGCNCTTTGTATGTTGCCGGAGGTGCTTGTTCCNACGGCTAGCTGTGATGCAATACTNCCAGCCAANCGNCTAGGNTCNAGAAAAGGAGCCAATGTGAGCATGGTATCAGTATCTACAGTATCAATATTGACGGGAAATTCCGGAACAAATCCTTGAAGAATTTGATTGACCTGTTCAGCAACGTCGACGGCAGCTCGCGTCTGTGCTTCAGAAGTTGAGGCAGCGAGGTGCGGCGTGACTGTGATGTTTTGATGCTGGGTAAGTGGATTTCCTATGGCAGGTTCGATTGAAAAAACATCGAGTCCCGCCTGATCAATAAATCCTTGATCTATCGCCTCCAGCAGTGCTTTTTCGTCAATTAAGCCGCCTCGTGCGGCATTAATCAGTCTCAGTCCAGGCTTTGCATGCGAGAGGATTTCAGCGTTAATTAAATGTTTTGTATCTTCATTAAGCGTTGTGTGAAGCGTAACGAAGTCAGATATTTTGAAGAGATTCGTTAATTCACAAATTACAATTCCTAGACTTTCCGCCTTGTCTTTAGACACAAATGGATCGTATGCGACAACGTGCATTTGAAATGCCTGAGCTCTTTTTGCAACCTCAGTTCCGATTCGTCCCAGGCCTATGATGCCAAGTGTTTTGTTGGCTAGCTCGACACCAGAATATTGACTTCGTGCCCATTCTCCGGATCTTAGCGATGCGTCAGCCGGCGCCACATTTCGCGCAGTTGCAAGTAAGAGGGCAAAGGCGTGTTCTGCAGTGGAAATAGTGTTCGCTAAGGGCGCATTTACGACGATTACACCACGCTCTGTTGCAGCATTTACGTCAACATTGTCCACGCCTACTCCAGCTCGTGCGATGGCTTTTAATTCAGTTCCGGCTTCGATTACGGATCGGGTAACACTCGTTTGGCTGCGTACAATTAGCGCCTCGTAGTCAACAATAGCGGTGATAAGTTCAGCTTCAGTGAGGCCAGTCTGAATAGTTACTTCATGATCGGCCCGCAAGAGATCTAGTCCCTCTTCAGCGATTTCGTCAGCGACTAAGATTTTTGCCACATGCGACTCCTTGGCTGCGATGGAAATATCTAAGCTTTAAAATTGAGATCGACTAGAGTGTTTCGCAAGGCATCAAGTGCGGAATCTAGATCTGAGTCCGGCATATACCCAAGATGGCCGAAGCGAATAATCTGTCCCTTTAACCCGGCCTGCCCTCCGGCAAATACGGTTGAGTATCGCTCCCGAGCAATCTTTAATATCTCAAGNCCATCTAATTCCGNNGGAACNGCAATTGAAGTCACNGTATTTGATTCAACGCCTTCCTCAGAAAATAGTTTCAATCCCATAGCTCTNACNCCATCTCGGACTCTTTGGCCTGCTCGNGCGTGNCGCGNCCAGATTGCTTCAAGCCCCTCTTCTATCATCATGTCAAGNGCTTTATCAAGNGAAAACCAGACCGAGATTGCCGGGGTCCATGGCGTTTGACCGTCGGCCANAGCTTTTTNATGTCTCAGTAGATCAAAATAAAATCGNGGTTGCGGATTTTCCTCAAANCGCTTCCACGCTTTCTCNCTGACAGAGATGAACGATAAGCCNGGTGCAGTCATCCAACCCTTTTGTGATCCTGAACAGACGACGTCAACTCCCCAGTCGTCCGTGCGAAATTCTACGGACGATAAGGACGATATTGCATCGACTATTAATAGCGCNTCATGTTGCTGCACAACTTTCACGAGGTCAGGGATAATCGGNTTTGTGACTCCAGTTGAAGTTTCATTATGAGTTACAAAAACNGTCTTNATTTCAGGATTTTTTTCTAGTGCATCTTTAATTTGTTCAAGATCTGCGGCCGAACCAAAGCTGAANTCCAGCACAGTTGCGATACCACCATAAGCANTGACCAGTTCCTTAAATCGATTTCCGAACACTCCAATGGTGATAACGAGNGCGTGAGANCCAGGGGGCATGAAATTCACCACTGCNGCTTCCATCGCCCCAGTACCGGAGGCAGTAAGGGTAAGTACGTCATTTTCTGTCAGGTAAATTTGTTTGAGTTTTTCAGTTGTCCTGTGAATTAATGAAGCGAATTCCGGNCCGCGATGNTTTATCATCGGCGCGGCTCCTGCTTGAGCGACTGCTTCTGGTACTGGGATAGGCCCAGGTANTCTCAGATTCACGGTTTGCTCCTTGTCTGGCAGACGATTTTCTTCGTTCTAAATCATAGTCATGCGACTCTGACTTAGAGTCAACGCTTCTTTCGATACTAACTTTTCAGAATTATGTTTCGGTTAGCTTGCGAAACCGTCTGAGGAGCTTTCGAAATATTACTAATTCACGCGNCCCGAGAGGGGGTAAAAAACCATACCAGTCNCGAGCTTGGGGTAATAGTACGTAGTTTTCTGTGGCAGCACCTCTCCCGTNGCTGCAACGGCTTGTACTTCATTAATTGTTGCAGGATTAGCTAAAAATGCAACTTTGGCATGGTTGTTTTTTATAGNATTTTCCACNGTNTNAATATTTTCCTCGAANCNAACTCTTTTACCNGCTGCCAACGCAGCACTGTCGATGTTAAATATNGGTCTGAGAATTGTGGACGTAAGGACAAGAATATCGACGTCNCTAGCAGCATTTCCTAGATGNCTTGGCATTGCTGAGCGTATTTGATTCGTATCTCTCGCTGTAAGTAGATGAATNGAATAATTTTTACCTTGNTTGGTNAGNCCTAATGCGGCAAAGGTCACNGGTCCATTCGCNTTTTCTCGAACAGCTTCCCACGCNGATTCGAGTGAGTCTGATTCAGTGANCTGATACAGACCTGAAAGTCTGTCGAGNATGTCTTCTGGNGCTGAGTCCTCGAGTAGAATCCTGTGNGTTGGAAGAATCANTAAACTTTGGTCNTGATCAGATGCNAATCCCATTAGTCCAAAACGTTCAGCGGCANANGGAGGGAGTTTTTTGTTGGAGGCCGCNTTATCTAGATAGGCTAGTGCGGTCATGGTTCGATGATGCCCGTCAGCGATAGTGGCCGGAAGATCATGAACAACCCGGCGAAAATTATCTATGTCAGTTTTTGCAGATATTTTCCAAAGTTTATGCTCAACCCCTGATAGATCGGTCGCAATGAATGTTTCGGGTCCGTAATTTTTATTCAGCAGGGCAAGAAATTCAGAGTTAGTATCTTCGACTGATGCAAGTATCGGACTTATTGCATGTTTGGTTGTGATATAGAGCTTGAGTCTGTCCTCCCTGGGTCCGGCCATTGTACTNTCATGNTGTCTGATTNCACCATCTTCAGGTTTTGATAANCGTGTCGCNGCNATTAAGACTCTGCGGCGGTACGTAGTNTTTTTTGTATTGGTGCCACTTTCCGGCAATTTGAACNTTTGCTCATACAGGTAGACCGATGGAGTTGNCTCTTTTATNAATATGTCGGCCTCTGTCCATTTTTTGATAGTGGCTAAGACGNCTTTGTAGCCGGTTGGCGTTGGNTCGGGGTTTTCAAGTATTGACGCGTTNTATCNTCGATCAGAATCAGTTTCNGANCCTGAGTNTCGTAGCANGTGCAGATCATCTAATTTGACGATGTCGTAAGGNGGTGAAATAACNTCCGAGCCTCGCACNAGGCTTGGGTTGTATCGGAGACCGTAGAAGGCTTGNATTTCNGGCACTCAATAATTTCTTTCGCTATATTTTTTTTATCNTGTTGCCTTATAATTTCATGACTGAACTGTAACAGCTACCGATAAATCTAAAATAGTTCACTCAGGGGGAGTCATGGCCGGATTTTGTGTTTTTTGCGAGATAATTGCTCACCGCGAACCAGCAGAGATTTTCTACGAGGATGAAGATGCTATTGTGTTTCGCAACAGACTTAAATGGGCGCCCGTGATGTTGTTGGCTGCCCCAAAGAAACATCTGACGCAAAGTGAACTTTGGTCTGATATGGACGCAGTGGGTCGCGCTGCTACGTTGGTGGGTGAAGAGCAGTGCCCTAATGGATTCCGTTTAATTTCGAATTTTGGATACGATGGAATGCAAAGCCAAAATCATGCACATGTACACATACTTGGTGGACACTTCCTTGGAGAGTATGCCTAGAGTGGTCGCCGATTACTATTCCGTAGCTGCTCCGACGCAATGAAAGCCTGTTTGACGAATTCTCGGCCATATCTATTGCTTCCCATCGGGGTCCAGTGTGCATCGATCATATCTGCTGGTAATACAAAGACCATTGCGTTTTCCTCAACGACCGATGAAATGCTATCCCGGATTTCTTTTGCTGTTAATTCTGACAGAACAAGGCATGTACTATCTGTTACCACCCAATGTGCTTTAGCCGCCGCGGCAATCGCTCCCAAAAGAGTTGGGTACTCCTGTATAGATCTCTCAAGCTTTGTGAGCACTGCATAGAGTCCGAGTTCATCAGTCATGTCGTGGTCACTTACTTCGCCATTCATCGAGCGCTTGCCGCTGGGCTGCAAATAACTGTCGGATACCAGTAGTGGCCAGGTCTACCATGCGATCAAGGTCCGGCCTACTAAAAGCTTTGCCTTCAGCTGTCCCTTGTACCTCTACCAATTGATCGGTCGAGAGCATCACGACGTTGAAGTCAACGTCTGCTGACGAATCTTCTACGTAATCTAGATCAAGTAATAATTCATCAGATACAATTCCGCATGAGACGGCGGCAACCTGAGCTATTATTGGTGAAGAGGGTAATTTAGCGGTGCTTTGCAGTCTTTCAATCGCCATTGCTAAAGCAGTCCACGCGCCTGTAATTGACGCTGTGCGAGTTCCGCCGTCTGCTTGAATCACATCACAATCTAGAGTGATTGTTTCTTCACCGAGTTTAGCAAGATCAATAGACGAGCGTAGGGATCGCGCGATAAGTCGTTGAATTTCGGTGGACCTTCCGTTTTCGCCCCTTTTGGATCTGGTATTAGTAGCTCTTGGCAGCATGGCATATTCGGCAGTGAGCCAACCAGAATTATCTCCGCGTTTCCAGCGTGGCACTCCTCGTTCAACTGTAGCCGTGCACAATACCTTTGTATCACCAAAGCTTATGAGAGCGGACCCCTCGGCATGTTTACTAACATCGGTTTCAATATGGATCGTTCTGAGCTGGTCGGTGTTTCGATTGTTGCTTCGGTGGATTCCCATGTGAATCTGAACTTCCTAGACTAGGACCGTTTACGAAGGCACTATTCTGTTGCGTGTATGAGTTTAAGATCTTGAGATTACCAAAAGAGGTGCGTACATGTCAGCTTACATATTGATCGAGGATGAACAGGGTGAGACCAGAATTGAGTCCTACTCAATAAAAGATCTGCCTTTTGAAATTGGACCAGGTGCATTCAAAGGTCTGGGCGGAACCATTTTGGGTGCCGCATCACGGTTCATGATGTTACGCGTTGAAGAGGAGATTAATCTGCCGCTTCATAGAGCTGCTCCCGGTGTTGCGATAAATTTGTTAGGAAAGGTGACTATTAACGGTAGTCAAGGCTCAGCGGTGACCCTCAACCCCGGCGATCTGCTTAAAATAGAAACAAAGATTAGAGGAGCTTGGGCCATCACCAACGACAACCACGAGGAGGCTTATCTGGCTCTGATACCGATGCCAATTGATAAGTAATTATTGTTTTGTTTAAAATTTGTTTTGGTTGGGACTGAATCAGCGTCTAGGTTTATACTTAAAGTCCCCTGAAAAATAAGTTAGGACGTATCGCCGTGATTGGCCGTGATTTAGTTGCTATTGCTGATTTGACTCCGGAATCCATATTGGAGTTACTTGATTCTGCAGAACTTTTGAAGAAAAATGGCCCTGACCAATCNTTATCAGGNAAAGTACTAACAACTATTTTNGAGAAGCCGTCGCTNAGGACCAAGGCCTCACTAGAGATNGGGGCTCAACTCCTTGGTGGGCANGTCGTGGCATTTGGTGCGCACGANTTTAAAATAGGCGATCGAGAACCAATTGAAGATGTAACAAGAGTTNTNTCAAGAATGGCTGATGGGATAGCTCTNCGNGTTTTCTCTCATCAAACTATNTTGTCAGCATGTAACGTCAGCGATATTCCAATTCTTAACGCTTTGTCTGACTTGGANCATCCGTGTCAGGCNCTTGCAGATCTTCTTACTTTGAGGCAAAAATTAGGCTCTTTGCGTGGAATAAGCATTGCCTTCATAGGTGATGGGAACAACGTGGCTCTCTCACTTGCGTACGCATCGGTCATGACTGGAATGCACATTAAGATTGCGTCACCCATGGGATATCAACTTGATCCGAGCCTTGTGAAACTAGCTAATTCACTACCTGGTGACGGAACAGTTCTGCAATTAACTGAGCCCTCTGAGGCTGTAAGCAATGCTGCAGCTGTTTACACGGATGTCTGGGCATCCATGGGTCAAGAAGGTGAGGCTGCGTTAAGAGCGGAAGTATTCGCTAGTTACCAGGTTAATTCGGAACTCATGTCTTTGGCGCCATCTGACGCATTGGTAATGCACGATTTGCCGGCACACCAAGGCGAGGAGATAACACGTGAGGTTTTCGATGGCCCGAATTCAATTGTTTTTGATCAGGCTGCGAATAGATTATTTACAACTCAAGCAGCTTTGAAGTACATGTTCAACGCAAACTGATCGATTGTTTTACTGTAGGCTCCGTGACTGATGTCTTTGGTCTAGGATTACTGGGTAGTAATGATGACTAGGAGTATCTCAGGTGTTTGATTTCTCAGGTGAGTTCATTGACTTGGTTGCGAGCTTCGATATCTCGTCGGTAGTTGACATCGTGATTGTTGGTGGAGCACTTTACTGGCTACTGCTCCTGCTTCGAGGAACTGCGGCAATGTCAGTACTTCGGGGTGCGGCAGTCCTTTTGGTAGTCGCATTTTTGCTTGCACGAATTTTCGATCTAGTAGTTTTAAATTGGTTATTGAGGAACGCTTTGACTGGATTGGTTTTGGCGGTTGTCATTATTTTTCAGAGCGATATACGGAGAGCTCTGGAAAAGCTTGGTCGAACGGGTGTATGGGGATTAGCAAGCAATCGCAGAATTGAACCACATGTGCTGGAACTGATTATTAGTTCTGTTTTAAAACTTGCCCGAGACAATGTAGGCGCTTTAGTTGTATTAGAGCGTGACACGGGTTTAGCCGATGTAATCGAGGTCGGGATAAGCGTGAATGCACGGGTCGGTGGGGAACTATTGGAAACATTATTTTTTCCGGGCACACCAATGCATGATGGGGCAGTAGTCATACAACGTGGTCGAATTCTCGCAGCTGGTTGTACCTTGCCACTATCTAGTAGGGTGATGGCTAGTCGATTTGGTACACGCCATCGTGCAGGACTTGGCCTCACTGAGACGACTGATGCTGTTGTTTTGATTACATCAGAGGAACGCGGAGAGATTTCTTTGGCAGCAAATGGTAGGTTGGTCAGTCCGGTAAATGAACGACAATTGCGAGTCCAACTGGAAACCTTATTTGAAGTAGATTTGCAGGAGAACGAGCCCCCAGAGCCACGCTCTATTAACCCAGATTTAAGTGAGGCTCTCTAGTGCGCGACCGTTTCGATCTTGATGAGGAAATAACCCGCGAAGAGGCTTTGGAGCTTGTAAAGCGACTATGGAATCGGGTATTCAGCGCCGCTAAATCTTCGCCAAGTTTATTGATTATTTCTTTTCTATTGAGTCTTTCTCTCTGGATATTCGTTACCGACTCAGAAAATTCAAGGCGCGTCGATGGCGTTCCTGGTCTTGTATCAGTTATTCCAGTTAACGTTGCTCCGGATCTAGCGGTTGTCAATGTGCCTTCCGGCTTGAAAATTTATGCAGCTGCTACATCTGACAGGTGGGAATCATTAACAGCTGCAGATTTTCAAGCGAGCCTTGATCTAAGTGATTATGGTGAAGGGGAACATCTTATTGACATTATCCCGCACATCAGTTTTGGGAATAAGACCTCGGTTCGATTGGTTGAGGTAGAGCCATCTCAAATTTTAATAAACTTAGAATCGAGAATAACAAAATCAGTCATTCCCGGAAGCCGGCTGACGGGATCTTTGGCTGATGGGTTGGAGCTCGGAAGTATAAAATTCTCCGATTCTCAGGTCAGTGTGTCGGGTCCAAAGTCGCGTATCGAACTAATCGAATCTGTTGCAGTTTGGTTAGATGTTAGTGATATACAGGCTACTTCTTCACGATTTTTATCTTTTCACGCATTTGATATGAATGGGTCTGAAATTGGTGGTATTTCGATATCGCCTCCATCTGGCGAGGTGCAGGTAGAAATTGTTAGAAATCGTAGTATCCGACAAGTCCCTGTTAGTCTTTTGATTTCTGGAATTCCGAAGAGTGGTTACCGAATTTCAGATGTCCGTGTGTACCCAGCCGTGGTCGAACTTTCGGGGCCCCAAAGATTTATTACCGAAGTAAATAAAATTTATACGGAAGATGTAGATGTCGACGGTCAGTCCGAGTCTTTGAGTAAAAGATTAGCACTTACGATACCTTCTGGAATTGGGATTCTGGGTGAAGTTTCAGATCAGAAAAGTTTTGTCACTGTCACAATCGAGATTGTCCCTATTTTAGTAACCATGTCTCTGGAACTGGAAGTAGAACTCAATAATTTGGGAGAAGGATTGGATCTGATAGAGCCAGCTCGTGTTGTAGTGGATGTACTGGGACCAATTGAGTTGATTTCGCAGTTGTCACCTCAGTTGATTATGGCTACTGTTGACCTGTCTGAATTACCGGCAGGGAGTCATAATGTCGAGGTTGCGGTCACGCTGCCTGATGGCCTTACGGTAGAAAAAATTAGTCCGCTTGTCATCGATCTGGTGGTGGTAGAGTGAACGAAAAGAAACGATCTGGACTTGATGAGTCGAGTAATTTAGATCACTCAGTGATAGCCATTGTTGGACGACCTAATGTCGGTAAATCAGCTTTATTTAATCGCCTAACTAGATCAAATACTGCGCTGGTAGAGGATTTAGCGGGTACGACTCGAGATCGAATATATAGAGCCTTTGAGTGGCGAGGACAAGTATTACGGCTAGTCGACACCGGTGGTCTGGTGGAAGGTGACAGCGATGACCCTTTTGCCGAATTGATACATAGTGGAGTGGAATTGGTACTGGATGAGGCAGCGGTAATACTGTTTGTAGTCGATGCAAAAAATGGACTAAATCCCGCTGACTCAATTATTGCTGAACGACTCCGGGCAAGAGATAAATCTGTAATTCTTGTGATGAATAAGGCTGAAGCTTCAGATCACCAGGTATTAGCAGCAGAGTTTTATTCGCTTGGTCTTGGTGATCCGATGGGTATATCCGCGCTCCACGGTAGAGGTATAGGAACGTTACTAGATGCGATAGTCAATGAGGTGAGTAGCACTAAGGAAGACGTGGTACTGAACGCAGATCTCTCGAATGAATCCGAACTTATTCGGGCGTCGATTGTGGGGCGTCCGAACGTTGGGAAGTCATCTTTAACAAATGCCATACTCGGTGAAGATAGAGTTATCGTTTCGGATATACCTGGCACTACTCGTGATGCGATTGATACTAGATTCGACTTTGAGGG
>NZWK01000052.1 GCA_002701625.1 Chloroflexota bacterium | reverse complement strand
CCCTTAGTACCACGAGAACGCCTTCCCTGATGAACGGGCATCTCATGTTCAAATGTATTAAGCATGTTCCTAGCGTAGCATCCTTGCGTTATGCTCGATAGATAATGAGTGTTTCAGGCGACAGCACAATTCACAGAATATACCTTGATCACGCAGCCACAACTGCGTTAGACAGTCGAGTATTAGGTGCAATGATGCCTTACCTCACAACTGAATGGCATAACCCGTCATCGATTTATATCGAGTCGCAAGGCACTCGACGTTCAATCGACTTAGCTAGGCTCAAAATCTCGTCTATTATCGGTTCAAGTCCAGATGAAATACTGTTCACCTCTGGAGGGTCAGAGTCGGACAATCTTGCCCTAAGAGGAGTTCTTGAGGCGAAACAGGGTGCAGGGAAACACGTCATCACATCTGCAGGAGAACACCACGCAGTATTAGACCCACTGGAACAATTAGAACGTCTTGGAGTCGCTGAGGTCACGCGACTGCCACTTCAGAAAGATGGGACTGTTTCACCTACTGACGTCGAGAACAGCCTGAGAAAGGATACCGTTCTCGTTTCAATCATGCACGCTAATAACGAAGTAGGGGCAATCAATGATATCGCGGAAATTAGTTCGCTTGTCAAAAGTTATAACAAAAGCGTTATTGTCCACACAGATGCGGTTCAGTCAATGGCCCATATACCTGTCACGGTCAAAGATTTAGACGCAGATCTAATAACATTCACAGCGCATAAGATGTATGGACCAAGGGGAGCTGGAGCTCTATATATTAAAAGTGGCACACCTATCGCTGGACAGATCATAGGTGGCGGACAAGAAAATAGCCTCAGGGCTGGAACAGAAAATACTGCAGCAATCGTTGGCTTTGCGAGTGCGCTTGAAATCAGCACAGACCAACGAGAACAGGATCTAGCAAACGAACGTAAACTTCAAAAAATACTATTCAATGAACTCCCAAAAAAAATCCCAAATCTGGCAATAACTGGGCCTACGAAACTAGACAAACGATTACCTGGTCACGTCTCATGTGTAGTTGGCTTCGTAGAGGGAGAGTCCATCTTGTTAGCTCTTGATCTAGCTGGTATAGCTGCGTCCTCAGGATCAGCCTGTACCACAGGTGCAATCGAACCTAGTCATGTGCTTACGGCAATGGGAGTCCCTCAAGACTTGGCTAGAGGGTCGCTACGTTTATCATTTGGTCGAAATAGTAATGTGGATGATGCCAATAAACTTCTCGTAGAACTTCCTAAAATAATAGAGCGCCTTCGCGCATTATCACCGAACGATATGGAACCAAGTCCGGATTGGATTGAATGGCTGCATCAGAGTGACCAAGAGTACTAATGGACGTCAGTGATATCTCTTTAACTTCCTCGCACGTGCTATCGGCAGATATCTGAGAACCGCTCTGCCAAAAATTTTTGACTCGTCGATTACCCCAAAATCTCTGCTATCAGTGCTAGCCGATCGATTATCTCCCATAACAAAATAGCTCGTGTTTCCAATTCGATTCACGCCACGTGCTGAACCATCGAATTGGTCAACCGAATCCGCTAGATAAGGCTCGGTCAATAGTTGACCGTTTACGTAGACCAATCGAGAAGCTCGAATCGACTCTTTGGGCAGTCCGACTATTCGTTTTATGATGAGCGGGCCTGACGAGTCGCGCGGGTCTCTAAAAACAATTATGTCGCCTCGCTGATACTCGGTATCAGATTGTGATCGCTTAACAAGCAATCTATCACCAGGAATGAGGGTCGGACGCATACTATCGCCCTGGAAACTCACAGGCATCCAGGCCGATAGCGCACCCATAAACTCTATCTTCTAGCTTTTAGTCGCCCAAAACATATCAGCAAATTCATCAACTTGCTGACGAAGGTTCGTGGCATCCGTGACTTCGGCTCCCTGTCGACACGCGCTCGCTGTCTTCATAATTTGCCAGACCTTAGCGTGCAGGTCCGGA
Source organism: Chloroflexota bacterium (assembly GCA_002701625.1). Next base: position 30,360 of record NZWK01000052.1, on the reverse strand, counting down.
AATTTCTCTAAATGCTCGGGCTTAAAGTANTCACCCCAGATTATTCTCACNTCATGCTTGACTTTCTCAGCGTGTAATTCCTTCGCAGCAACGTACCGAATAAATGAATTACGNGTNGCTTTTGAACCAGCATCAATTCCATCCATCAGAGTCATCATCTTTTCAACTGTNTCTGCGGCTAACTGTGCATCTTTGGGATCNTAAATCCCACAAGGAACATCACAGTGACCTTGCACGGTNATCTCAGGATTAACAATCCTTTGTAACGCCACAGAAATTTGACTAAAGTTCATAATACAAAACCTCCCCTTATCTATGCTAACTATCAGATATAAGCAGATTACCACGTCAAATTCATATTGAACGACAAATTAANCACATTCAAANAGNAAATTCTGACGNNCTCANCTCNCCTGANACAGGNNNNGGTTTTGGTGCTNATGCCAACAATAATGCGCCAATTAAATACGCNCCCACTAAACAAATAAATGCAAATTNGTAAGACTCGTATAGGTCAAAACTNAGACCNACGAGTAGTGGACCAAGTGCCCCNAGTCCTATNGTTAGNGGCATTCCAATTCCACGAATNGAACCAAGATGTTTGCGNCCATAGTAATTAGCCCAAATTGATTCACCCACCGGAATTGTACCGCCAAATCCAAAGCCCCAAAAGAAAAATCCTANGTACAAAAGTGGCATAGANCTTGTAGANGANGCNAATAGCATCANCATCACGCCCGTCCCAGAAAATGTTAATGTCCCNGCTGCTAAATAACCGACCGGTATTCGANCCAAACTCCAAGCCCACGGAATCTTAGAANTCAGATTAGCNAANCCATTAATTGAGAAAGCGATCGCNGCGACGGCCCTACTAAACTCAGAGTCAGTAATGAACGCCGTGCCATGCATAAGAATTGCCATCATTGCTGCCGTATTTAGCCCGTATGCCGCACTGATCANCCATANTGCGTGCGTCTTAATAGCATTNCNTCNCGTNTAAGAATTCANTTCATCAGCTAGGACTGCATCGTACCCAGCTTGNNCCGTCTCGCCATTAAGATTNTGTATNTTCACTCCATCNGGAAGCAAANCATAATCNTCNGGCTTTCTGCGCAGCAACAAGGCCGCAACNCCAAGAAGGAGGAACATCACAGCTGCTCGCCAAACAAAACCAGCCCGCCAACCACCGGTNTCNACTACATAAGTCATNAGCAGNGGCCANATAATATTNCCCAGAGAAACNCCNACNGAACCCAACGCAAGNGCCCAGCCCCGATANCGTACGAACCATTTTGCCACNGTGACATTAATNACAAGGGGNCCAGCGAGTGATGCTCCCGCCGCACCACCGATGATCGTNANAAATGTGAAGATTAAAAGTGANTCTATTGTGGAGATATAAATAAATGTAATTCCCACGATGGTGGCGCCAATTGCAATNAGNTTNCTTGCTCCATAGCGGTCCAATAGTTGNCCTGAAAAAATCCCGAGTATNCCACCTACCAAAAGTGAAATTGTTCCACTCAGTGAATATTGGGCGGATGACCATCCTAGCTCATCCATCATCGGACGCTGAAGAATTCCTGTAGCTGTGCCGCTTATTCCCTGAGAGGCCACCAACCCAAACATCGCTCCAAGGACAACCCACCAACCTCGGAAAATTGGCACCTTGAAATTTACCGGATTAGAAAATTTAAACACCGATTATATTTCCCTAATGGGACAGTCAATCAGAATTAGCTAAAGGAACTCCACCACTTCGTCTCATTGGGTCATCAAGACCTTCATACGGTGGAAAAAGAGATTCTAGTTCTTTTCGAACCGGATCTCCCTCAGGTAAATATTGCGAAAAATCGCCGTCCGGCTCAGGTCTTTCCCGCTGTCCAGTCACACTGAAATCCTTAATGCGCTCTTGCAACATCATTAGTGCCTGCAGCAAACTCTCTGGCCTAGGCGGACAGCCCGGCACATATACATCAACGGGAGTAAGTAGGTTAACACCAGGGACAACACTATAAGCATAAGCAAAGGGCCCCCCCATTGTGGCGCATCCACCCATCGAAATTACCCACTTGGGTTCAGCCATTTGTAGGTAAATTCTTCTCAGTACAGGAGCCATCTTCCACGTTACGGTACCTGCAACAATCATCAGGTCGGCTTGGCGGGGAGATGCTCTGAATACCTCCGAACCGAATCGAGCAATATCATATCGACTCGTCGCAGAGGCAATCATCTCAATAGCACAACATGCGAGTCCAAACATGGCCGGCCACAGGGAGTGGGCCTTTGACCAATTTAAAATACTTTCAGTAGAGGTGACTAACACATTTTTACGGACTTCTTCTTCTATTGCGGCTCGTTCCAGCTCAAAGTCCTCCGCTATTGGGATACCACCCAAATTAGGTATGCTTGTTACACCTGCTGAATCCTGGGCAAATTGAAGAAGGCCTGAATTCTGAGATAAGCCCGTTGATATCCCGGCACCCGTATCGAGAATGTGTCGATTCCAACTAAAGTCTTCCTGAATATTTTCCATCGTACCTAGATAGTAGCGCTTGATATAGTCACGGTCGAGAACATAACTGCATATCACATCAGACAAAAGAAGAGGCGATGAATATCGCCTCTTCTCTTTAACTCAATGAATAAAACTTATTCGAGAATTAGTACATCTCACCACCTGGCATTGCCGGAGCGGCATTTTCTGGCTCGTCAGTGACCAGCACATTTGTGGTCAAGACCATCCCCGCAATTGACACAGCATTTTCAAGTGCAGCCTTGGTAACNTTGGCCGGATCAATAATNCCAAGATCAATCATATTCCCATATGTATCGCCAGCTGCGTCATATCCTTCACCNTCNCTAAGNGCCANTACACGCTGAACAATTACAGANCCGTCTTGGCCCGCGTTCGTGGCAATTCTTCTAAGNGGTTCTTCNAGTGCACGTCGCAAAATNCTTGCCCCTGTGCCCTCATCCTCATCNGCAAACTCTAATGAATCAAGTTGTTCAACTGAATTCAAGAACGCTACACCNCCNCCTGGCACNATACCNTCNTCCACTGCNGCACGAGTAGCTGANAANGCATCCTCAACTCTGTGCTTCTTTTCNGTCAATTCCACTTCTGTAGCGGCTCCTACCTTAATAATGGCGACAGAGCCAGACAAGCGTCCAATTCGTTCCTCTAATTTCTCTTTATCCCAATCAGATGTCGCGTTATTGAGCTGTCCGCGAATCATCATAGTCCGCTCTTCAACAGACTCCTCAGTTCCACCGCCCTCAATTAAAGCGCAGTCTTCTTTTGTAACAACTACCCGACGCACTCGTCCAAAATCCTCTACTGTCACGGTGTCGTCAAGATTTCGATTCAACTCACCTGAGATCAATGTTGCCCCAGTAAACGCGGCAATATCACCTAGGTTCTCTTTTCGACGATCTCCGAAGCCAGGAGCTTTTACGGCAACAACATTAATAGCACCACGCAACTTATTGACCGCTAAAGTCGCTAATGCTTCACCATCAACGTCCTCCGCGATAACTAGTAAGTCCTTGGAGACTTGCAGCTGCTTCTCTAACCACGGAAGGATGTCATTTACTGAAGACAATTTCTGATCTGTCACCAAAATGTAGGGATCCTCAATCACTGATTCCATACGTTCTGGATTAGTAACAAAATATGGAGATATATAGCCGCGATCGAAGGACATTCCCTCTACGTACTCAATCTCTGTCTCAACTCCACGTCCCTCTTCGATAGTGATAACACCGTCTTTTCCAGCCTGTTCCATCACTTCGCCAATTAGATCGCCAATTTCACCTGAGGCTGCAGAAATGGCAGCAACCTGAGACATTTGCTCCCGAGTTGTGACTTGCGTCGCTCCACCAGTGATTTCTTCTCGTATTTTTCGTGCAGCAACCTCAAGACCTCTCTTCAAGGCCATTGGATCAGCTCCAGCCGCAACATTCTTCATGCCTTCATGAACAATTGCTTGACCAATAACAGTGGAAGTAGTGGTTCCATCACCCGCAATGTCATTTGTTTTCGAAGCAATCTCTTTTGCTAGCTGAGCACCAATATTCTCAAACTTATCACCGAGTTCAATGTCTTTAGCGATGGTTACTCCGTCGTTGGTAATCGTAGGATTTCCAAACCGCTTGTCGAGCACTACATTCCGCCCGCGTGGACCTAAAGTCATCTTAACCGCGTCAGCGAGTGCATCGATTCCATCACGAAGTGCCTGACGTGCGCTTTCATCAAAAAGAAGTTGCTTAGCCATATGTGCTCTGCTCCCTATATCTCTATCTGCTTATATTCAAAACGTGCTTGTTATTTCGTCAGCAAACAGGCGCACAACATGTACATATGAAGTACCCCCGATGAAGACACTCGCCGTCTTAGCACTCTCAGACGGTGAGTGCTAATTTACCCACTTGTGAGCCACTGCGCAAGTGGGTAGGTCCAATTTCTACATATCCCGAAAAACGTATGGACTCTAAAAACATCAGTCACGACATCTCTCCACATAAAAAATTTGCCTTAAGTATCTTGGTAATGGCTTTTGTCTACTTCTAATTCAACAGACACGCGACAACGATACTTAAGCTCATCAAGTCTCTCTATGAAATTATAAGAGGATTCTCACCACGCTCTGACACTTGGCCAATGACCCAGCAATCCAGCTCTCTCTCTTTCATGGCGGCTGAAAACACATCAACTTGAGATTTTGGCAGAGCTATGAGCAAGGGTCCCGATGTTTGAGGGTCAAAAAATGCGGACTCCAATAGCTCAGATATTGTTGACTCGACTCTGATTGTATTCTTTAGGCCGTCCCTATTATTACTTAAACCACTTGATTCCGATCCCGCAGAAAGCAATTCGAGGGTGTCTGGAAAAAGAGGAACCGTATCGCCATATATTTTAAGAGTACATCCTGATGCGTTAGCCATTTCAACCGAATGCCCGATCAATCCGAATCCAGTTATGTCGGTCATGGCAGTTGCACCATGGAGCAGTGCCAACTCAGATGGAACCTTACTAAGTTCTAGCATCGATTCAATAACACTGGATAAGTTAGAACCAGATTGAGGCACAGAATTCTTAGAAGCGGTCAAGCTTATCCCACTACCTATGGGTTTCGTTAAGCACAAAACATCACCTGGTGTAGCTCCATTATTCCTGATCAACTTCTCGGGTACAGCAACTCCTGTGACAGAAAGTCCGAACTTGGGCTCGGGCGATACTATCGTGTGACCGCCCGCCACGATTCCACCTGCTTCCAGCACTTTTTCGCCAGCACCTCGAAGCACCTCGCTTAAAATCGCAGGCTCCAAATTATCAGGCCAAGCCACGATATTTAAAGCTAGTTTGACTTGTCCACCCATGGCAAAAACGTCAGACATTGCATTTGCTGCGGCAATCGCTCCATAGGTCCACGCATCATCAACAACCGGCGGAAAAAAATCGAGAGTTTCAATCAAAGCAACTTCATCAGAAATCCTATATACGGCCGCATCATCGGCTTGCTCAAAGCCCACCATTAGATTTGGATCCTTTGAATCTGAAAATAATTGTTGTAATGGGCGCAACACTTGCGCCAGGGATTCGAGTCCTAGTTTTGCACCTCACCCACCGCAACTGGCGAGGTCCGTAAGGCGAACTATTTCATCTCTCGTCAAGTCGAACTCCTCACGCTAAAAAAGTTCTAACATAGAAACCATGAGTACAAGTGTACAACGACCAAAGAAACTTCAAAATCAAAAACTATGGAAACCAGAAGAAATAATCGCGATTCTAGATGTTGAGTACTCGCGTCCGCCACAACAAATTTCTAACTCTCCAATTTTTGAGCTGATTCTGACCGTTCTCTCACAGCACACGTCTGATCATAATTCGGGCGAGGCGATGCATCATTTACTGAAAGCATTTCCGAATTGGCAAAGTGTATTGGACTCACCTGTAGGTACCTTAGAAGAAGCCATTCGCCCAGGTGGATTGGCCCCCACCAAGTCAAAACGTATTCATCAGATACTTACAGATATAAAACGACTGCAACCAGACTTTAACTTAGATTTCCTTGCAGACCAGCCGCTCGAAGAGGCACGTGCCTGGCTAACATCGCTCCCTGGCGTAGGACCGAAAACAGCNGCATGTGTCCTGCTCTTCGCGCTCGGNCGTCCCACTTTACCGGTAGACACACATGTAGAACGAGTTTCAAAACGCCTCGGTCTCGTACCGATAAAAATGAATGCAGACAAGGCGCATACCCTACTGGAAGAATCAGTAAAACCAAAAAATGTATACGCCTATCACATGGATCTTATTCAACATGGGAGGCGAACATGCAATGCACGTAGGCCGAAATGCGATCAATGCGTGCTAGTGAGAAAGTGTCCGAAAAATGGTGTTTCAACCAACGCATGAGCTCATGCAGTTATCCTTCCATTCGTCTTTTACGAAGGAGCCAAAGCGCCAGCAACACGGTAATCCCCGATCCGGCAAAAGCAATAGGACGAGAAATTAACACAAAGTACTCTACTGGAATCGAACTCAGCAGGAGTGCGGTTCTAATCAGTCCAGTAGTCAAATTGACGCACCCAATTACCGCTGTCACTTGTTTAAGAAATTTAGTTTCTGACCGAATGTTTCCACGAACGGCAGGAAACATCTCTTCCATTAATAGCCCAGCCAGCGGCCGATTAAGGAAAATCGATCCGAACATAAAGGCCGAGGTCATAAAATCTTCAATCGGATCCGTTGCAAAAAAAATACGAGCACTGCCAGTTATGAGCCCCAATATTGCCCCGCCGAAAAAAAGCGTCCCGAAAAGCAGCAGAAGCCAACGTAATCGAGCACGTTTTCGGGTTAGAAAAAGTACGTAAAAGCCAGCGATTGCTGCGACCAATATCCCGAGTCGCTCATCTCTTTCGAGAGCAATGGAAATAAAAGGGATAGGCAACACTGAAAAAATTAGTGTCCGATCGAGCTTTAATAGTTGCGACAATGGGAGCTTGGATAAATCTGCCTGCCCAGTTACAGAATCAGCAGCTGATTTATCCGATTCNTTTGGACCCTTATGACTTGCCATGGCTCTCGAAATCTAACAATAAACTCATTTCTACGTTCGACCTCCATTCGCCAAATTTATACCCAGTCTCAGGTTCAATCCCGATNCGCTCAAAGTTGAGACTTTCGTGAAGTAAAANCGAACCCACATTAGCTGAGTCTATCCAGGCAATCAACACATGGAGTTCCAANCGTCTGGCTTCCTCAATTAAGTGGNTGAGAAGCTGCTTACCGATCCCCTTACGTTGATACTCNGNGTCAATATATACCGTACTCTCNCGNGTATATCGGAANCCTCCACGAGATCCGCGATAATCTGTCAAATATGCGAANCCGANTAGCGTNTCGCCAANCGTACCTCCCTGCACACAGACAANNATNGGTTGCGTATCNGTCTNAGNGTGCGAAANAAACCAGTTAAGTCTNTCTGATACGGACCATTCCTCCGTGTGCCATGTGGCNGTNCCCTCACGAATTTCCCGATTGTAAATCTTATTTATAGCCTCTAAATCCGAGCGTTTAGCNGGTCTGATTACATAATCCATAGCAGCTATAATAATCAACTCAAGAGAATAATGGATAACTCAAGGGNTTACATGGTCCACGATNCNACAAATCAAAATGATCTCACTTGGCTAGTTGACGGAGGAGTTACATCTCCACCTGGNTTNTTGGCCGGNGCGAGCTATGGTGGAATCAAAAATTATGGAGATGAGCCNCGTTTNGATGTAGGNATTTTGGCTGGTGTTGAAAACTGCATAACAGCAGGCATGTTCACGAAAAGTTCCGTAACCGGATGGACNGTGCAGCGAAGCANAAAATTACTCCAAGACGGANAGTCATTCAGAGGGGTTGTGGTCAACTCNGGGAATGCNAATACCATGACTGGAGAACAAGGCANACTCGACGCAGGCGAAATGGCATCACTCGCATCAGTCGCCTTGGAAACGAGTGAANATCTTATNTTGAACGCCTCGACNGGTGTAATCGGTAGAGCAATGCCTATGAATAAGCTCAAAAATGCGATTGATGCAATTCAATTGANTCGAGATGGGGGAGATGACTTCGCTCGGTCAATCATGACTACTGACACCNCCNCAAAACAGTGTGCAATCAAGTTNACAGTTGAANATGTNGAATATGTGGTCGGCGGATGNGCCAAAGGGTCAGGAATGATACATCCCAATATGGCNACTATGTTGGCATTTCTCACNACGAATGCCTCCGTAGNTGCTGAATGGNTGNAAAATATACTNGCCACAAATGTTGACCGCACCTTCAACATGCTTGATATCGACATGGATACTTCAACAAGTGACACNGTGCTTCTTTTCGCNGCGAACAAGGTTGGGGAACAAATCACTAGTNATGAACANCCAGCGGCTAATTTGNTGTCGCAGGCTATNTTTCAAGTTTGNCGNGAACTTGTGAGNAAGATNGCCTTTGATGGTGAAGGTGCCACAACAATGATCGAAGTNGTAGCAAAAGAAGCCGCTTCGGAAAATGACGCCAAACTGGTCGCAAAAACTATCGCCTCATCACCNCTAATAAAAACCATGGTGACNGGNAATGATCCGAATTGGGGACGAATCTTAATGGCCGCAGGACGTTCTGGCGCTGAGNTTGATCCTGATTTNCTTTATGTTGAAATTGCAGGTACCGGAGTNTTTANNCGTGGTGCNCCCCTTGACGTTGACCTNGAGCAACTATCAGNAAAAATGGANACAGAAGAATTAAAAATAGAAATATCTCTTGGGAAGGGAGCGTTCGAAGCAACTGCTTGGGGCTGTAACCTCACCAAAGAATATGTAGCGATTAACGCTGACTACACGACTTAGCGCCCGGTGAAGGATGATTTGTGACAAAAAAAACAGTGCCTATCAGTGTCGTAAAAATCGGAGGTTCTACTCTCGGTTCGGATGACACCTCACTACGTGACATCGTAGCCCAGCATGGTAAAGATCGACGATATATCGTCGTGCATGGTGGTGGGGCACTTATATCTCAGTGGCTAGACCAGTTGAATATNGAAACCGAATTCCTAGACGGTTTGCGNGTNACTTCNGAATCGGCGCTNGAAGTAGTTATTAGCGTACTCAGAGGAATTGTTAATACGTCGCTCGTTTCAGAGATAAACAGCCTCGGTGGCAGAGCTNTTGGCTTAAGCGGGATTGACGATCAGCTCATCCTCGCACANCAAACTNACCCAAAACTGGGATTNGTTGGNAAAATTAGTCAAATTCGNCCNGAAATCCTAATGCACCTACTAAGCGAACAATATATTCCNGTTGTNGCACCTGTAGGTATTGCCCCCCCTACNCAGGCACTGAATATAAATGCCGACACCGCAGCGGGTGAAATTGCTCGTGCGATCAATGCGGAGGAACTTATATTTCTCACTGATGTNGACGGTCTGCAAAATAAAAATGGCGAGACCCTACACTTAGTAGACAAACNCANAATCGAAGAACTCGTGAGTGACGGAACTCTCACGGGTGGAATGATCCCAAAAACGGATGCCTGCCTAAGAGCAGCNGAAGTGGGCATCAAAGCGCGAATTATCAACGGAACGAAGCAGAGTGCTCTATTATCAATAGAGTCAGAAAGTAACGGAACCAGTGTTAGATAGAATGAACTCCCTCGAAAACNCACAGAGGTGAGTTNATTGCACGAGTTAGAAATCCAAGAAGTCTAGAAGTCTNAGGGAGCGGTATGACATTTTTTGATGATAAAAAAGACNGTGATCTAGGACCTCCACCGGACATGTTCAGGTTCGGCAANAATTCCGACTCAGGCGGAGTTCCGGTTAAGTGGTTCNTAATAGCTGGCGCGATAATTCTGTTGTTTATTGGNCTAAGCACTGGTAAAACAATCTATGCGAACATTCTTTGGTTTGACTCGGTGGGCTTCCGGGGTGTTTACAGCACTGTCATCGCTACNAAGTTAATCTTATTTGCTATCGGATTNATCACNGCTGGGGTTGTAATTGCTTTCAATGCCAAGCTGGCTGAACGCCTAGCTCCCCCCGTCAACATTGATTTGCTCGAAGGCGAGCTAAATCCTGCTGCGTTAAAGAAAATATTGACGGTGCTGATTNCCGGCATAACTATATTTCTAGCAATTCTCTTCGGCGTGGCGCTCTCATCATCGTGGGAAATAATACTGTTGTGGTACAACGGCATGCCATTCAACATCGAAGANGCGCAATTNGGACGAGATCTCTCGTTCTATATGTTTGATCTGCCTTTCATAAGATTTATTCAAGGCTGGATTACTTGGCTNGTAATAATTAGTGGACTGGTGGCTGGCGGAATATACGGACTGACGTTATTTGGCAGATCNCTAGAACAAATGACTTCGTCATTGCCACGGGGTCTTCGAATTCATGCGTCCACAATCGTGGGTTTGNTAATCATATTGATTGCTTCAAGAACTTTCTTTGACATCTATGATTTAGTAAACAAAGCCGGNGGAATTGTNTACGGCGCTACNTATACCGACGTTAGTGCTCGCCTGCCCGCGATGTACGTAATTATGATCCTCGGCGTATTCGCAGGCGCGGCCACAATAGCGAATTCATTCCTGACAGAGAAGGGATTCAGAGCTCCTTTCTTTGCTATCGGACTTTGGATCGCGGCGAGTTTTGTNGGTGGTGCCCTTTATCCTGCCAGTGTCCAAAACCTTCAAGTAAATCCGAACGAACGCGAAAAAGAAGAAGCGTACATTGAGCGAAATATTCANGCTACACGATTTGCGTATGGCCTCGACAAGATTGATGAACGACAATATCCTGCGAATGAAACGGTTACACCAGCTGAATTTGCGGCAAATCCAAAAACCCTGCAAAATGTGAGGGTTCTTGACCCAATACCCGTGCGTGACACTTTCAATCAGATTCAGGGAATACGACAACTCTATCTCTTCAAGGACGTCGACGTCGATCGATACCANATTGATGGCGAGGTAAGACAGGTGATGATCAGCGCGCGCGAGCTCGATATNATGCGTGCGCCTGANAGTAACTGGACGCGAGAACGTCTTCAATACACTCATGGATACGGTGCGGTTATTTCCCCCGTTAATGAAATAGAAGTAGACGAAGGNCTNCCAATTTTATGGACCAGCGATATTCCGCCCGTGTCTGATGTCTTGCCATTAAGTGAAACGGGAGCTCGTATTTATTTCGGNGAGCTTACTAACCANCCGATAGTCGGAAACAGTAATGAACCAGANTTCGATTACCCCGAAGGGGAAGGAAACGTAACTACAAAATACGCAGAAGATCGTGGAATCAGTCTTAATTCTTTAGCTAAACGAGTAGCACTCTCGTGGGAACTATCTGACTGGAATTTAATGATTTCAAGCCAGATCACATCNGAGTCAAGNCTCCTGATGAAACGTAATATTAAAGAACGNATTACATCAATCGCGCCCTTCATCTCGATAGATAGCGACCCATACTTGGTTAATATCGACAACGANTTAATGTGGATAGTCCCCGGATTTACCACTTCGAANAACTTGCCGTACAGCCAACCGCGAGGAAGTATTAACTATATTCGGAATTCAGTAGTTGTCACAGTTGATGCACAAACTGGTGATGTCATNCTNTATCTGATAGACGAGANTGATCCGGTCGTAAATACGTGGGCCAAGATCTTCCCTGATCTATTCACCCCTAAGGATCANATGCCTNCGAATGTAGTGGAACACTTACGCTACCCACCAGATTTATTTCGCCTGCAACGAGATCTTTACTTGAGATATCACATAACAGATCCCACCGTATTTTTTCTTTCGGAAGATTTGTGGAATATCCCAACCGAGAGGTTTCACCGCACTGAACAACCGGTCGAACCATATTTTGTTGTGATGACACTTCCAGAAGAAGAAAAAGTTGGAGTCGNTGCGCAAGAGGATCTGGANTTCGTACTCATTACTCCGTTCACACCATTGAACAGGCGTAACACAATTGCGTGGCTCGCCGGCAGGTCNGACGGCGAACACTACGGTGAGCTCGTCTCATACCGATTCCCAACTGATTCAAACGTNTTAGGGCCAGGTCAAATAGAGTCGCTTATCGATCAGGACCCCGTNATTGCGCAGCAGCTAACGCTTTGGGATCAAGCCGGTTCNGAAGTTATTCGGGGAAATCTTCTGATGATTCCCGTGGGCTCGTCATTTATTTTCGTGGAACCAATCTATTTGCAGGCTGAAGCATCACGCTTACCTCAATTGCAGAGAGTCGTGGCTGCCAACGGAAATCAAATTGTGATGGAGAAGACCCTCCCGCAGGCGATAGAGGTTCTGTTAGGTACGCGCAGGTCGTCGTTGGATGGGAAACTACTGCAACCTGGAACAAGTACCGNGACAAGTCAAGATAGCTCACCTGATTCTTCAGCCACTCAAAGTTCTACCGATATATCTGACCTTATAAATGAGGCCGAGAACTCCGCTCAGCAGCTTCAACAGGAAATAGATAAACTACGAGNACTTATTGATGCACTGCAGAAGGCTCTCGAAGGCACCACCGAGTAGCTACAATACGTCTGCCGCTGATTGAAAGGATTACGATGTNATCTATCCCAGAACGTGAAGCAAAAATTCATATGAATATGTTTAGGCGACCACCTATGACATTAGTCAAAGGGAAAGGTGCTCGGGTGGAAGATAGTGATGGAAAATCTTATGTCGACTGCGTTGCTGGGATCGCCGTCGACGCNCTTGGACATGGTCATTCTGGGCTCGCAGAGGTTATNGCTGANCAGGCAAAAAAACTAATACACGTTTCCAATCTCTATTACTCAGAGCCTCAAGTCAANCTAGGTGAAATGCTAATNAACTCNAGCGGTCTCGATAGGTTATTTTTNGTGAACTCAGGTGCTGAGGCAAATGAAGGCGCTATCAAACTTGCTCGAAAATGGGGAATTCAGAATAGAGATGGNGCCTTTAATATAATCTCCACCGATAACAGCTTTCATGGGCGTACGATGACCACCGTCGCGGCCACAGGGACACCAGCCTACAGAGAACCCTTTGGTCCACCAACNCCAGGATTTGAATTTGTTCCATTCAATGACTTCGATGCGTTGAAACAGAAGGTCAATTCGGAAACCGCGGCAATACTACTCGAGCCCATTCAAGGGGAAGGTGGTGTTAACGANCCGGACCCTGACTATCTNAAGCAAGTCCGTGATTTATGCGACAGCGAGGGAATATTGCTTATCCTCGACGAGGTACAAACGGGTTGNGGGCGTACCGGAAANATGTTTGCCTTTCAACATTATGGAATTATGCCAGATATCATGACTCTTGCTAAAGGCTTGGGCGGAGGAGTTCCCATTGGCGCCGTTTTAGCGAACGAGAAGGCCGCAGTTTTTCAGCCAGGAGANCATGGATCGACTTTCGGTGGAAACGTCTTAGCCTGCGCCGCATCCGAGTATGTAGTTGATCAAATATTAAATCAAGGGGTTTTAGAGACGGNAAATCAACGAGCCAACTATCTTGAAAACAAAATTGAACAGCTCGAAGATCGTTCAGATCTAGTAGTCGGGCAAAGAGGCAAAGGACTCCTCAAGGCAATCATCTTGAGNGATGAGATTTCAGCTGATGTAGTGGGTAAATGTATTGCTGCTGGATTNCTTGCCAATCCGATTCGGCCGAACGCTATTCGACTAATGCCGCCACTCATCGTAACTGAGGATGAGCTAGATGATGCTTTNGAAATACTCGAAACAGTCTTAAAAGAATTTGAGTAGTTTGTAGTTCAATCGTTTAGTGAACTTCTCCTATGACAAGNTTCCCATCTTGAATTGTGGGAACCTGATATCTAAGNAGCCGGTGTGGTGCATCTTTCAAGCCTGGATCTTTTTCTAANAGCATTTCTGCTTCNTCNTTGGCAGCAGAAATCAGTTCAATATCAAGAAGCGCCGCTGCAAAAAGATTTGTCACTCCTTCACCNCTCTGTTCAACCCCAAATAATTCACCTGGGCCTCTAAATTCTAAATCAGCTTCAGCAATCTTAAAGCCATCGGTATTCACCTCGAGTGTGTTTAAGCGTTGCTCAGCATCGGCAGTCGGAGCNTCGGCNGCCAAGTAACAAAAAGCTGCGTCCAGGCCGCGCCCAACGCGACCTCTAAATTGGTGCAATTGAGATAAGCCAAAACGATCTGCATCCTCAATTAGCATAACCGTGGCGTTGGGTACATCAATTCCAACTTCGACCACTGACGTCGCAACTAAAATAGACGATTGNCCCTCTGAAAATGANCGCATTTTTGCTTCTTTCTCAGTCGGTGGCATACGTCCATGAACCAAGGTAATTGCGTCAGATATCTCNGGAAATACTTCAATTCGCAATCGCTCAAACTCATCCGTTGCCGCNCGGGCTTGTACGTTGTCTGANCCCTCAACTAATGAACATATTATAAAAGCCTGTCGGCCTTCACTAACTTCCTTGCGTATCTGAGCATATGCTTCAAGGCGTTCCAGTCCTTGCACAAATTTTGTNACAACNGGACTCCGACCAGCAGGCAATTCATCAAGCCTGCTAAATGCCAANTCGCCACGCGATGCCAACCGTAAAGTCCGAGGTATAGGAGTAGCCGACATCACTAACAAGTGTGGAGTAGTCGTTCCACCAGCCTCCACCAGTTGACCTTTCTTGCGCAAAGCCGCTCGCTGCATCACTCCGAATCTATGCTGCTCATCTATGACTGCCAATCCTAGCCTGGAATAGTTCACTCCATCCTGAATCAACGCATGCGTTCCCACAGCAATATCAGCTCCACCATGTTTCANTANTTCNATGGCTGCCGTGCGNTCNTTGCCTTTTGTTGAACCTGTTAAAAGCACAACTCGGAGAGGCCTATCNAATCCGGGCGTATCAACCATACCTTGAAGCAGTTCGGACCCATCCTCTTTATCGGTGAGTAATTTTAAAATGGTACGATAGTGTTGTTCTGCCAAAACCTCGGTCGGTGCCATCAATACTGCCTGCGTTCCAGACTCTATGGCTGAAAGCATTGCAGCGAGAGCGACAACTGTCTTACCAGACCCAACATCGCCTTCTAAAAGCCGCGCCATCGGTGCTGACTTAGTTAAGTCTGCTCTAATTTCTGCTAAAGATCGTACTTGTGCATCAGTTAGTGGGAACGGTAGTGAATCAATAAATTTCTTGGTCGCTGAATCCTCTCTTAATTCGAGTGCCTGACCCTGAATCCAATTTTGACGCCGTCCAATAGCCTGCAGCTGATTGATTAATAATTGATCAAAGCTGATACGTCGCTGCGCTTGATTTCGAGCTTCGTCTGATGCGGGATAGTGCCAATCAGTTACAGCTCGCTTGAGTGGAACTAATTGCCGTCGTTCTCTAATTTCCTGAGGAAGCGGATCTTCAATACGATTGGCAAATTTATCGAGTACACGCGAAAGAGCAGATCTCAGCTTTTGCTGAGAAATCCCTTCTGTCAGACTATAAACAGGAGCATGCCGCCCCGCTACTTTGCCTTGATCAGCATCTGAATCCAAGCGTTCGATTTCTGGGGCCTGAAATTCAAGAGATCTGGACTTTAATCTCACCTTACCCGCTAAAGCTATGTCACTCCCAACAGGGAGTCTCTGCGCTATTTGCCCCTGTGTTCGAAATAAA
Source organism: Chloroflexota bacterium (assembly GCA_002701625.1). The sequence goes on along the minus strand of NZWK01000052.1, from coordinate 14,647 downwards.
TTGAACCATATTGCCTTGACAGGTCTGCCTTCTAAATCGTTCAGTACAGCTTCCGCAAAAAATAGGCCTCTTTTAGTCTTTCTGACATATGTTCTTCTTACCACACCTCTAAAGGTTTGAGTTTCATCAGGAACCAAATCGGTGGCCTTTCGAACAATTGATGAATAATCATTGTGAGTTCGTGGAAAATAAAACAGAGCATCACGAATTGTTGTGATGTTTTTAGTTACGCTCAATTTTTTCAGATCGGCCTGCGAGAGCCCCGAGGCTGCATCGCTAAGAGAGGCATCGAGTCCGAGCTCGCCGGGAGCAATTTGGCTTTTCCGCACCCTTGCGCCTGACACTTTTTTTTCCTTTGGGTTTGCTGCTTTGCGTTGCTTGTCCGATGTAGCCGAAACATCGGATTTTGTATTTCCAGCTGAACGTGCAATTTCAATCGTAGCTAGAGCTCTCTGTAACCATAGTTTTCTATCATCTAACCCAAGCGCAGCATATCCCGAAGCTGGAAGGTGTCGGTAGATTTTTCTCACAACAGAGTCCCGAGGCTCACCGCGTATTGCAGCGCGCATCGCAGCATCTATCCCACCAGAGAGTAAATTAGTCGCCCCAGCTTGTCCCTCACGCTGAAGCAGTGACCACAACCAAGCTAAATCCGTAGCCACGGATTAAACCCTTAGCCCTTGGCGGATATCCAATGAAGTCCCACTGTTCCAGGCCCCAAATGCACACCCAAAACTGGCGTCACTTCATAGATTGGGACCTCCCCAACATGTGGCTTCATCAGAGCCTGTACAATTTCGGCATTTTCTTGGCCTTGACCATGTACAATGCTCGCCCATTCAATTTCGTCTTCGTTAGCCATGTTAACCATAGTTTCCAGCGCTTTTTTCAAAGTTCGTACACGAGTCGCTATAGTGACATAAGGTGGTTCCTCTCCAATCCCCAGTATCGGTTTAACCCGTAACATTGAACCAAGCACGTACTGACTCTGTGTAAGTCTCCCACCTTTTTTCAGGTATTCAAGCGTGTCAGCGATGACTAATGATTTAGTGCGGCTCGCAACATCTTCAGCAAGGGCTACTGCCTCATCGAGTCCGCCCCCATTATTGGCAAGCTCAGCAGCTCGAATAGCTGGAATCCCTTGCGCCATGGAAGTTCTCCTAGTGTCCACGGTAGCTATCCGGGCACCGTCAACAAGTTCTATCGCCTGCTTGGCAGAATCCAACGTCCCAGAAAGATTTCCATGAATAGACACAAAGAGAATTTCATCTGCTCCATCATCAATAAGTGATTGATAAGCTTCGGCAAATTCTCCAGGAGACGGTTGCGACGTAGTTGGATGGACATCAGATGAAGCAAGTCGCTCAAAAAAATTATCTCCAGTAATGTCTCGGCGATCTTTTAATTGTTCATCACCAAAATGAATGTTCAACGGGATTAAGCTTATTCCAAGCTCGTCTGCTAGCGAATCTGGAATATCAGCTGCGGTGTCTGTAAGTATTCTTAATGTCATTATTTCTCCTGACTAACACGTTATAAGTTCTTCTAGGCTAGGCTCACTCAAGACTCGCTATAAAGGGATATAGCGGTTGTCCTCCCTCTACTATATCCAATTCTAGCGAGGGAAAATGCGATTCGGTCATTTCACTTATTTTCTCGATTTCTTCAGCTGTAGCACCTTCTCCAGTGTACAAGGTCATAATCTCTGAATCAGACGCTTCCCCCTGTTCAAGTACAGCCAACAATGTTGCGGCAAGTGAAGACTCGGACGCAACCAATTCTCCGTCGAGAAATCCAATTCCTGCCCCCATGCGAATATCAATTCCATTTACTGATGTGTCGCGGACTGAATTTGAGACCTCAATTGACTTCACTAGTTCGATCGATTCACTCATTAAAGAACAAATTTCATCTATGTCTCCTTCAGGGAGATACGCCATCGCTGCACTTAAGCCAGATACAGCAGATCTAGTAGGAATTACTCTCACAAAATCAGGATCAGATTCTGCTGCCTGCTCCGCAGCCAGTACTACATCTTTGTCGTTCGGCAAAATAATAACGTGCGCTAAGCCTGCGCCCTTAGCGGCCTCTATGAGTTCTCCGGCAGAGGCCTTGCCAGTTGGACCACCATCGATAATGACATTTGCTCCTAATTCTCGAAAGTTATCAATTAACCCATCTCCCCGAGCTACTGATACTAAACCTATTGAAGGAACGACTCCTTGTGGCACGGTACCGTCATTATTTTGTTGATCAGCCCAGGTATCATGCTGAATTTGCATATTGTCAATCTTGATAGAAACTGTTTCACCGTGGTTCACCGCTGCTGACAGTGCTGGTCCAGGATCTTCGAGGTGCACGTGCACCCGTACGGCGCCTGGATCACCTACGACAAGAATAGATTCTCCACCGAGCTCAACAAGTTCTGCCTCGAAATCCTTCAGGGCGACATCGGCCAAAATGACAAACTCAGTGCAATATCCATAGCCTTCATGCTCGACGCCAGACATTTCAACCTTGATTTCATCAGTCACCACTGGCTCAGACGGAAGATCTCTTTCAAGTAGTGCGATCGCTATACCCTCGAGGATAACGGCCACACCCATACCACCAGAATCGACCACACCGGCCTCCTTGAGCCGAGGTAATAGCTCTGGAGTCCTTGCCACCGAATCATAGGACTCACGCACCAAGGTCTCTAAAAACGTCTCTAAATCGGCCGTAGAGCTCTCTGCAGCTGTCGACGCTTCCCGCATTACAGTCAACATGGTGCCCTCAACTGGCTCAGTGATTGCCCTGTAGGCATTGTCAGATGCACTTCGTAATCCAAGTGACAAATCGGAAATAGTTATCGACTCAAGGCGCTCGCTTAGCGCAGATGCTAGACCCCCAATCATCTGGGAAAGAATAACTCCTGAATTACCTCGAGCTCCCAAAAGAGCACCACGTGAAAACTTGTTCAGTAATTCACCAAATGTGTGTCCATCCGCATCATTAATAGATTCCAAGGCCTGGCGCCAAGTCAGTAACATATTGGTACCTGTATCTCCGTCAGGCACTGGATACACATTAATCGCATTAATACCATCGCGGTTTACGGTGAGCCATTGCTCCGCAACAACCAACGCACCACGAAATTTCTCAACGGTTATATTTTCTTCGTTCACAATCCACCCCCCTCCGATTCGACTGTTGCGGTGAACTATAGGTAATATATAGATCCCTAATAATAATAATAATTCCTACGCAGGTTAAGGTGATGGTATGGCTTCAGGTAAATGTGATTTGTGCGATAAAAAAACAGTCTTCGGTCGATCCATTCGATACAAGCATGGTGGAAACTGGGAACGCAAGGCACAAAAAAGAAATCGTATGTTCAAGCCAAACGTACATCGGAAACGTGTATTCGTTGATGGTCGATGGCAGAGAGTAAACACCTGCACACAGTGCATGCGAACTGAGGCAAAGCACCAGCAAAAAAGTGGCGTGAGTTACGCCACAGCAAACAAGTAAACGCGTTCTGACTCAGGAGCCCCGATAGAGTTTTACGACTTCTACTTTGCCAGGTGCTGCCTCAACACAAATATCGCACAACGTACATTCATCCAGATTTGACTCAATAGTCTCTATTCCGCCTGAGTCAGAGGCCTGAAATATATCAACAGGGCAAGACTCTATTAGCAGTTTGCAAAGTTCGCTATCGTCCTGAACTGTCTCATCAATATCCACTCGAATAAAAATTGCGGTGTTATCTGACATCGTGATCCCCACTCTATACTTCAGATAGTTTTTCTTTTAACAGATTTGGAATATCACCGATTCGTTCAGCAACAGTTATCCCCACATCACGTAAATTTGTGATCTTAGAAGCTGCCGTGTCAGCTTTTCCCTCAACAATCGTGCCGGCGTGTCCAAAACGCATGCCAGGCATTTCATCAATAAATCTTCCTGCCATAAAAGCAACGATTGGTTTGGTTGAACCAGATTTAGCCATGTACTCCGCCAATTCATACTCAGCTCGACCACCTGGTTCAGAATATATAGCAATTGCCTCAGTATCCGCGTCAGCATCAAACAAGGGCATGAGTTCTGCGTAGGATGAACCGATAATCGGATCTCCACCAATACTCACAGCTGTTGAGACTCCGAGACCGGCCTCAGACAATGAATTAGCAATCTCAACTGTCATCCCACCGGAGCGCGACATGACGCCAATTTTACCGGGTTTAAAAGCCCGAGCGCACGATTCGGCTTGACCACCCAGTCCACCTACTCTGGACTTGCCGGGAGATATGATACCTAAACAATTCGGACCGATAATTCTAGTCCCGTATTTCTCGGCTACTTCCATAATCTGAGCCACCTGCTTACGAGGAATTCGCTCAGTAACGATTACTACCAGCGGTACACCAGCGACAATAGCCTCCAGGGCTGCGTCTGCAGCAAACGCCGGAGGCACCGATACGACTGCGGCATCGACGCGTTCCCTGCTTGTAAATGCCTTAACCGTATCCTCCACTGGCAAACCATGTACTTTTCGACCACTGCGGCCGGGCGTTACACCACCAATCACCTTGGCACCATAATCTAGACATTCACGAGTCATCGTCACGGCCTCACGGCCTGTGATTCCCTGAATAATGAAAGTTGTTCGTTCATCAACAAGAATTGACATTGTTTCTCCAATCTGAAAAAGAATAAACCTGTACGCGTCTAGCGGCGATCTCTCAACTAAGAATAAAGCTGGGCATTTGCCACCAAAAATGACGATCTTAATTTCGCCCCCCAGCGACCACCCTCTTTCGTGAAGACCCAGAGTGTATCGAATCCACTATATTCTGTGCCATCTTTCTTTCTGCGAGATTGTCGCAGCACGAGATGAACCTTCTCATCGCTCACCTGTACTGCGTCCATTGAAATCAGATCTGTATGATCCCAATCCTCAGCCAAAAGTTTTTCGGTCAATGCATCGTGACCACTAAGCCAATCCGCAGAAGTGTCCCAGCTATCGAACTTCGTCCTGGCTAGGCGAAGATGAGGAAAATGCATTTCAGCTATCATCGCATCACTATCTCGGGCATTAAACCCATCCAGCCATCTCTGAAATGCGGCCTTAGCTTCTTCAGCAGAACTCATATTATGCCCCCTGGTATTCGAATCGGACTATTCAAACACGTATTTAAAAAAATCCTTTTAGACAGTTTATTGGATATATGTTTCAAAAGAATTATTAAGGTAACTTGGCGTATCATTCCTAGGGTAAACATGTTTACGATGCGGGGGTAGCTCAGTGGTAGAGCGTCTGCTTCCCAAGCAGGATGTCGCGGGTTCGATCCCCGTCCTCCGCTCCAATTCAAAAAACAGCGCCTAATATCATTTACGACTAGCCTAGGTTTGAAACATCTCATTTAACAATGATTGAAGCTCGATATTAAAAACTCTTTTGATGCGCTAGCAAATACTCAATTTCGACTCCTTTGGATTAGCTCACTCAGTTCTATGACCTCATTTTTTATGTATGTGGTTATTCAATCAATCGTCGCATTCGAGCTCACAGGTCAAAATAGTTCGGTGGGCCTGGTGATGATAGGACAGGGACTAGCGATGACGTTTCTTGGCCCTATTGGTGGGGCTGTCGCTGATCGAGTTTCAAAAAAATATATCAATTTAATTTCGCAAAGTATTATGACTTATGTCTTTCTCGCAAATGGCACGCTGCTCTTGCTCGATGTATTACAACTCTGGCACCTGATAGTAAATTCGTTCGTCCTTGGAGTTGCATCTTCATTCATGATGCCAGCGCGGCAGGGATGGGTAGTTGAAATTGTCCCTACCCAACTTCGTGGAAATGCGATTGCGCTTAGCCAAGTAGCCCTCAATGCCACACGCATATGGGCACCTGCAATCGGAGGGCTCATGATTTCAGCCGCTTATTTTGGAGCAGCAGGGGCATACTATGCCATGGCCGGATTCAACATCATCGGGGTCATAATTATGCTAGTACTACCCAACACAAAGGCGATGGGGCACAAAGAAGGCGAATCGATCTTGGCCGGAGTGAAGTCTGGAATTGTGTACCTCCGCCAGGAGCCCAGACTAGGTTGGATGATGATCTTCTTTTTTCTTATGATTATGATTGGAATGTCTTCAGTGACAGCTCTTCCGGGTCTACTTGAAAATGAACTTAGTTCTAGTGCGAGAGAATTCGGGATACTTCAGGCAATCACTGCGGTAGGCGGACTCGCGGCAAGTCTCGCGGTTGCGGGTTACGCGGCCTCTAAGCAAGCACTGAATATTTACAGCACTGGTGCCGCACTAATGGGAATTGCAATCATTTTCACCGGCTTAAGCCCGTCGTATGCCATCGTCATCATTCCAGTCCTGCTTACAGGAGTTGGGATGGGTATGTTCCAAACATTAAATAGCGCAATTATCGCGATCGATTGCGACCCTAAATTCTTCGGTAGAGTCAGCTCACTAATTGGTATGTCATTCGCCGCTTTTATGTTGATCGGCTGGCCAGTCGGTTATCTGGCAGACAGAGCTGGGGAACGCGTGGCTTTCGTCGTAATGGGAAGTCTCGTACTCATCGGCGTGGCCATATTGACTCGGATTATTTCGCGTACGGTCGCCCCTACTCGAATATCGGTTGCCGCGGATGTTGTTGTAAGTTAGGTCACAACCCATACTTCAAACGATTCCAGCTCGCGCGTGCACCAAACAATGCAATATCATCAAATCATGGAAAAAGTTAAACTTTCGGTTTTAGACTTAGCAATGGCAACGGATGGCGATACAACATCAGTAGCCTTGGATAATGCCACTCGATTGGCACAGCGTGCAGATGATCTGGGATTCTTTCGTTTTTGGGTCGCCGAACATCACAATATGCAAACCGTTGCAAGCACTAATCCAGCCGTACTCATCGCTCACTTAGGTTTAAAAACCTCGCGAATTCGGCTTGGCTCTGGCGGCGTGATGTTACCAAATCATGCCCCGCTAGTTGTTGCGGAGCAATTCGCGCTTCTCGAGGCTCTATATCCTAATCGTATCGATCTTGGAATAGGGAGAGCTCCAGGATCAGACCAACATACAGCGGCAGCTTTGCGGCGCTCGCCAAATAACCACGATGCACAAAATTTTCCAATGAATTTGGTTGATCTGATGGGGCTTTTGGGTGACGTGCGAGCTGACCAAGGTGCCTGGGAATACCTGTCTGCTACGCCAGCCGCAACAACTTATCCGGACATTCACTTGCTGGGTTCCTCAAATTTCAGTGCAGAGTTGTCTGGAATGTTAGGTCTGCCCTTTGTATTCGCTAATCATTTTGATACCGGCGGCACGCTAGAGGCAGTGCAAATTTACCGCGATAATTTCAAACCTTCTCCAATTCTTGATATGCCATTTACGATTGTTACTGCCTCTGTAATTGTCTCAGACACATCAGAAGAAGCTGAATGGGAGTCAGGTCCGAGCCGCCTCCGAAAATACGGTATGCGGACCGGCCAGAGACATCCGTTACTAAGCCCTGAGGCAGCCAATGCACATCCAGACTTCCCCGCTGCACGAGCTATGCCCTCCAATTCGTTTATTGGCACTGCACAGGAAGTTTTAGAGAGTTTAGGGTCACTCCAAAAAGCAACACAAGCTAATGAATTAATGATTTCGACATCGACCTACAGCATTGAGAATCGAATCAAAACCCTGGAGTTGCTTTCAGCTGCTTGGGAATCAGATATGCCAGAAAACAGTGAAGAAGCCCAAGAAATGGAAGTTCTAGAGAAAATTTAGTCTCGTAGGCGAGTAAATGGAGCTATAAATATGCCAAAACAAGTAATAAACGTCGCGGCTGACGACGCTCTCACCCAAATCTATAGGTTAGCTAATGACGAGGGTGAGGAAGTAATAGCTGCTCGGCTTGCAGAAAGACTCGAGCTCAAGCCTGCATCAATGGCTGGCATGCTATCTAGGCTCAAACGGGACAAGCTAGTAAAAGTTGACGCGAAAAAGCGTGTCGCACTTACTGCCGACGGTTTCCGAAGAGCTGAAAATATGGTACGCCGGCACCGACTTGCCGAGTGCCTGTTGGTGAACGTTCTTGAACTCAACTGGTGGCAGGCCTACGGGGAAGCTCACCTCATGGAGCATTCCATCTCGGATATTACCGAGCCATTAATTGTAAATCGGCTTGGTAATCCAACTACATCCCCATTTGGCGCTGTTATACCGGGAAGCGGAAACACCTCTTCAATGTCCCGAAAGCGACTATCTGAACAAGTTGACGGCACAACCCACACGATCGATCGTGTATTTGAGGAAGATGAAGAATTACTCCGATTCTTTGAATCTGAGGAGCTCAAACCTGGTGCAACTGTCAGAATAACTGAGCGTGCGTCCTACAAAGGAACTATCACAATTAAAGTCGCTGCCAAAGAAATTGTCCTGGGCCTACAGGCCGGAAGTAGGATTTGGGTCAAATAGACCAAATTCGCACCAATTAATCCATTTACGTATTCATGACAGGTGTAATCCCTGCTCTAATTCGACCAATGTTTCACAAGTTGACAGTAATTATTAGTATGTACTAATGTTTAATTAACTTATATACATATTTCGTAAGATGTTGGAGGCACTAATGAAACATATCTTTCAGCTAATATTTATCTCACTTATACCCATCAGCTTAGCATTCGTTTCATGCAGTAATAGCGAGCAAAGTCTGACCGTGTATTCTGGACGGTCAGAAAATTTGATTGGCCCGATTCTTGAATCATATGAACGTGCCAGTGGAGTTTCGATAAATGTAAAATACGGAAAAACTGCGGAGATAGCTGCCCTTCTCCTCGAAGAGGGTGACAAAACACCAGCCGACATTTTTATTGCACAGGATGCGGGCGCACTCGGAGCTATAGAGAGCGCGGACATGTTCGCCACGATTCCAGAAAATATTCTCAGTCTGGTAGCCCCTGAATTTCGATCTAAGACAGGACAGTGGGTTGGCCTTTCAGGTCGCGCACGCACTATCGTCTACAACCTGGAAACAATTGATCCAGATCAACTCCCTGCTTCAATTCTCGATTTTACTGATCCAAAATGGAAAGGCCGAATTGGATGGGCACCAACTAATGGTTCCTTTCAGGCTTTTGTTACTGCAATGAGAATTCACCACGGAGAAGATATCGCAAAAGAATGGCTGCTGGGGATCATCGCAAACGATCCGAAGGTATATCCAAAGAACACGCCTATCGTGGCTGCTGCAGCCGCTGGGGAAATCGATATAGGGTTCGTAAATCACTATTACCTTCATCGATTCTTAGCAGAGCAAGGTGTGGAATTTGGAGCACGTAATTACTACACAACACCTAATGACATCGGTACCCTAATAAACGTGGCTGGTGCTGGCGTTATCGACTCGTCCAAAAAACAGGAGCAATCTCACGCACTGTTGTGGTATCTCCTCGGGGATGTATCGCAGCGATACTTTAGTGAAAGTACTTATGAATATCCTTTGGCTTCAGGTGCTAGTTCTTACAGTGGAATACCCGAATTAAGTTCACTGGGGGCAGTTAATATGGATCTAAGTCAGATGGAAGATGTGGCTCGAACTCTCAATTTACTGAGGGAAGTCGGTGCGCTCGATTAGTGACTCGGTTAGAACAATTAGTTAACTGAGAATATAATGGGAGCTCGAAGTAGTGCGAGCCCGACGCGATCACCTATGTTTGTTGGTATGTAATTGGAACCTGTCTGGCGCACGTGAATATGTTGACCGTCACTCAATTCGACCAGTATCTTTTGGTAGTACCCAAAGTATTGCAAGTCCAAAACGACTCCGTCTACACCCCGAGGCGTTATCTCCACACTGTCTGGAGAAATCACAAGAGAAACAGCTGAAACTCCATCTGATAACGACAGTGTCCCTAATGGCCAATTCAGTGTTCTGGGCGCGGAAGCATTGTACTGAAGGATGTTGGAGTCTCCAAAAAACTCGGCAACCGAGACATCTGATGGTTGCGTGAATAACTCCTCGGCCGCCCCAACCTGACGAATGTGACCATCTTTCATAAATCCAATTCGATCGGCCATTGACAAGGCTTCTTCCTGATCATGAGTGACCATTAGAGTGGTTACACCGGCGGATCTAACAATTCTCCTCACCTGCTCACGTAAATTCACTCGTAACACAGGATCCAAATTTGAGAATGGTTCGTCTAAAAGTAAGATATTCGGCTGCGGTGCCAAAGCGCGCGCTAGAGCTACGCGCTGTTGCTCACCACCTGACAGATCTGAAATTCTTCTGTCCTCAAAACCGACCAAATTCACTAAATCCAGATACTCGTGGGCAATAATATTTGATTTGGCTTTGCCTCCCACACCATAAGCAATATTCTCCAAAACCGTCATGTGCGGGAACAGAGCATAGTCTTGGAAAACCATACCTATTTTTCTCTCCTGAGGGGCAATAAATGTGGTGTTCGAAGATATAAGGTTCTGGCCAAAATAGAGTTCACCGCTATCCGGCCTTTCCAGTCCGGCGATGAGCCTCAATGATGTTGTTTTTCCAGAGCCCGACGGGCCAAGTATTGCGAAAAATTCACCCTGTCTAATATCAAGTGACAGATCAGTGACCGCTTGTATAGATCCCAATCTAAGAGCCAGTTTGTCGGCCCGAAGTGCGATATTAGTCTCACCTTGTCTATCATTCATCATAGTGATCGATCCCAGCGATTAAGTAGTATCAAGGGTAGCAAGGAAAAAAACACTAAGAGCAATCCAGGCAGTGCCGCGCGGGCAAAAAACGCCTCACTTGAGGCACTCCACACAGAGGCCGACAAACTTTCATAACCTAACGGGCTTAAGATAAGAGTCGCCGGAAGCTCCTTAATGGTGGTAATGAAAACTAAAACGAAGCCCGCGATAGCTCCGCGCCGGATGAGCGGGAAAGTTATAGTCGACATGACCCGAAAATTACCCGCGCCAAGTCCCTTCGCGGCACCTTGAACATTCTGTTGCAGTTGACCGATAGAAACTCGAATTGAACCTGCTGCCTGAGGCAAAAACAAAAGCACATAACCCACTATAAGAATAAAAAACGTTTGATATAAAAAGGTAACATTTTTAGCCACAAATACCAAAGAAAGAGCAATTACGAGGCCGGGTAATGCATAACCTGTATAAGAAACAGTTTCAGTTATCCGTGACAGCCACTGTTTTCCGTGTTGGACAGAAAGTATAGCCACTGGTGTCGCAATCAAACAGGTAATAAGTCCTGCAGCGGCTGAGACCAGGATAGAATTCATAGCAGGAACAAGTATCGAATTGAGCGACTCCAAGTAATTTACTTCTCGGCTAAACCAGTAGACGAGAACCCCAATCGGGACAACAAGAGCCACAAACAGGAACATAGAAAGGATGGTCACTGCCGGCCAACGCCATTTTCCTAAAGTAGTGCGCCTGTCTTGAACCACTGGGCGTGCAGAATTATAGTCTCGATTTCGACGAGTTCTCAGGTCAACAAGTACAAAAATTAGCGCAAATATTGATAGCAATATCGCAACACTCGCAGCGCCAGTTCGGTCAAAAGCTGATTCATAGTGACTAAAAAGGCTGACCGTTAACGATCTACAATTTAGTAGTGAAACTGCCCCGAAATCTGACAAGGCGTACAACCCTACAAGCAGACCACCAGCAGCAAGTGCCGGCCGCAAAAACGGCAAAGTTACTTTATAGAAAGTGCGCAGAGGTCCATAGCCAAACGTCCTAGATACATCTGACATTCTTGGGTCAATTGATCCGATCGCTGGTCGCAGCGGAATGAGTAAGTAGGGGTAGGTCGAGAGGGCAAGAACAATGACAGATCCTGAACAACCCGAGATACTCGGCATGGTTTCAACGCCAACCGGCTCCAACAATTGTTGTAGCAAGCCTCTTTGTCCAAAAGCAGAAAGGAGTACAAACGATCCTATATATGAAGGAATAGCTAACGGTAGAATGGCTAGCACCCCGAACAGGTTACGCCAAGGAAGATCAGAGCGTTCCAGAAGCCATGCCATTGGTACCGCTATACAGAGAGATGTTGTTGTCACCGCGAGAACCATCCAGAGAGTACGCCAGACAACTGGACCAGTTGAATCGGCTGTCACATACTCTAGAAAACGTGATGGAGAAAGACTCAACTGGAATAACAGATAAACTGGGGGCACAGCACACAGTATCACTACCATAATGGCAGCTACGCATAAAACAGGTCCCGCTCTTCGATTCCGCATATCCAAACTTCCAATTAACTCTGACCCATTATACGCACACACTACACTGAAAAAAATGTGATCCCTAATATTCAATAATAGTCCCTGCACAGGACAAAATCTCATCCTCTATAAAATCAGGATATATACTAGACAAAATTAGAAAGAAATTTTGAGCAAAGGAATGAACAATGGGACTAAAACAACTAGAGGAACTCGTTGCAATTCTTCAAGGCGAAATCGAAAAAGGTCGGCGAGGTAATAATGTTCTCGGCACATGGCACATACACTTCGAGAAACAAGATGAAAAACCAGTTTTTTCGTTCAATAAATGCGAGAGTGAAGTGTATTGTGAGGAAAGACCAACCGTCTTTGCGACGGATGGTGAATTAATTGATGCTGGTGGCCCACTCTTTGGATAAAATCTAAGCTTGCTCCCTTGCCAAAGTCTTATACTTCTCGATTAATACATCGGGACGTTGTGCCATCAAATAAAGTGGGATAGATATTCCACCAACGAGGGCTGCCATCAACCATCCTACCGTATAGTGCTGAGTTAAATCCAGTGATAATCCGATCAAAATCGGACCAATTGTCCCCCCAATAGTTGAAATGAATCGCTCAGCACCCATTAAACGGGCGAACGAAGCTGTACCGAAAAAATCAACAATCACCAACGAGCGCAACGGAACGGAACCGCCAAATCCGATCGAACTCACTACTAAGCCACAATAAGCAATCCACTTACCAGTATCGGAACTAACTAACGTGCCGATTGAGAGCAGAGGCAGACCGAGAGTTAGAAGAATGGAACATATCGCGAGTAATTTTACGGGTTGGTAGCGATCTCCTTGAAATCCAAGCGCTATTCGACCGAAAATTGAAGACACAGTAAGTACTGTTATGGTCAGTCCCGCAGCGCCTTTAGAAAGTCCAAACTCATATTCGAAATACGAAAACGCTAAGGTTAATAAGCTCGTCATGGCAAACCCATTCGCTACAAAGGCTGACATTAACAGCGCAAAAGATCGCGTTCGAATGGCCACGCGCACTGGAAGACCCCAGTTCATCGGGGAAGATACGTCACTTACATTTACACCTGACTGAGCAATACCGTCCATCGGTTGAGGATGGTTAGCAGGCCTAGTACGGACAAATAATCCAAACGCCATGCCGCCTGTAGCCACAAATATCGCTAGAAGTTGAAGTGTCGATCTCCATCCAAACTCACCCACACTTATCGCAACAATAGGGATCAATAATCCACCAAGAGATCCGCCCAATGTCGACAACGTAAGGGCGCGTGCACGTTTTCGCTCAAACCACGTAACAATCGCTGCAAAACCGCAAAGATTGCCAGCGGTACTTGAACCGAGAGATACCAAAGCCATTACAAAAAAGAAATGCCAGAGTTCACTCATGTATGACATCAGGAGTAATCCCAAGGAAGTAATCCCAATGCCTATAATTAGGACTCGACGAGGACCAAATTTATCAATCGCCCAACCCACGAACGGAGCAGAAATTCCACCCACTTCAGTACGTACAGAGGAGCCTGCAAACGTGACCCAAGCCGCCCATCCAAACTCAGAAATAAGGTCATTTAGAAACGTATTCATCCCATAGAAGACTGTTGCAGCAGCGGTAGCGGTCGTGGCTCCGGACGCGAGCACAACGAACCAACCACTGTAAATTCCAGTCGATGATCGTGACACAGGACTCTGCATAATGCCAATCGTAGGCCTTAAGCGACTCAGACGCTAAGGACGCATACAATTTATATAGAAGGAAAACAAATTGGCAAACAAAGCATCGCTAGGAAATTACTTCGAAGACCTAACTGTTGGTCTTAAAATAGGTCACGCTGTATCACGGACACTGACCGAAGGTGATGCCGCGTTATATCTAGCATTAACTGCTTCTCGCTACCCACTCTTTTGTAATACAGAGTTCGCTGAAAAGCTGGGCTTTGTCAGAGAACCAATACATGATCTTCTTGTATTTCACATCGTTTTTGGAAAATCTGTACCTGACATATCTTTAAATGCCGTGGCTAATCTAGGATACGCAGATGTACGCTTCGGTGAACCTGTTTATCCTGGAGATACGGTCTCTGCTGAAACCGAGGTAATCGGAAGACGCGAATCTAGTGGCGGTGACACCGGTATTATCTGGGTCCAAACCTACGGCTACAACCAACACGGAAAAGAAGTTATTCGCTTCATAAGATGGGTTTTAGTAAACAAGGCTAACCCAGTTAAAGACACCGGCCCCGCCGTTGTTCCATCAACTCCCGGCGAAGTAGCCACAACTGACTTTTATATACCTGAGAACCTAACGCTGAATGGTTTCGATGAGCGTGTTACTGGAGGAAAATGGTTCTGGGACGACTATCAAGT
>NZWK01000051.1 GCA_002701625.1 Chloroflexota bacterium | reverse complement strand
GTGACATTTGTAATCACTCAGCCATGCATCGATACGATGGACAAAGCCTGCGTTGAGGTGTGTCCAGTAGACTGCATTCATTTCGAAGAAGGCTCTGACAAGATGCTCTTCATCGATCCCGCAGAGTGTATCGATTGCGGTGCCTGCCAACCAGCCTGTCCAGTGAGTGCCATCTTCCCTGAAGATGATGTCCCCGGAGATCAGGCGTCCTTCATCAATATCAATTCACTCTGGTACTCAGATCCCGCCGCTGCACGNGCTCAAGTGGGTGGTGGTGCAGCAGCACCTGCTGCTGANACTNAAGAGGCTGCTGTGGATGCACCTGTTGCTGAGGCAGCTGCAACGGAAAATNCCTCTGCTGATGCCCCTGTTGCCGAAGTNNCTGAAACCCAAGAAGAACCTGAACCAGATACGTCTGAGGACGCACCTTGGAGTGCCTACACCACTTCATTCAAATTCGGTGAAGCNGGCGTTGAAGGNAAATGTGGTCTTTGCGGGACGTACGTAATTAAAGGTGGAACGCGGTTCCGTCAAAAGTCAGTTCTTTGCCCAGATTGTGTTGACAGGCAGGAGAATGCATCGCAACCATACGGCGTAACTCCCGGCAGCCGATAAATCTTTATTTATCTTCCCTGCCAACACATCAAAATCTAGAATATTAATCCGTGTAAGATTTTCCAGCCTTGGTTGCGTCTGTGCGATCTAACCCAGCCACGTCACGCTCTGCGTGTTGACTGGCCTTAGCTGCACGAAAATCTCTAAATGGACCATCTCTCCATTCGAGAGCCGCCTTCAGGCCTTGCTCACGAAGTCTTGAATTCCAGTCCTCAGCNGCTGGTCGATGTTTACTCATCGCCTCAACATCGGTGCCTGACATTAATCCATTACGAATCCCCATAGCTTCATACTGTCTATTTACAGCTCGCTTAGAGTACATAAGCATATCGTTGTCAATATTAGATATCCGTCGTGCGAAGCGTTCTGTGAAATCAGCCAGTTGATCTCCGGGGACCGCGTAAGTTGCCCACCCCATCTCCGCCATATCAGCTCCACTAAAGGAATCGCCTACATACGCAAATTCACGAGCTTTCGTCATAGGCAAATGCCAAGGTGCCCACATAATGTCCATCGAGCCCATCGCCCTAACTGGTGGGTACCCAATTTGAGAATCATCCGACACAATTCGGAAATCACAGAAGGACGCAAGCTCAGTGCCTCCCGCTAGACAGTAGCTATGAATCTGAGCAATAACTGGCTTAGCTAATTCCCAGATAGTCCAATTTGCCATCAATACATGCCTACTCCAATCATAATGAGCAGGATGAGTGGTATTTGTATCAGGTAAAAGCGAACGTGGATGTACGTAGGGTGAATCATCGCCAGCCTCCCGAGAAGGAGACAAATCGTAGCCCGCACAAAANGCGCGGCCTGCACCTCGAATGATAATTGCTCCTACTGCCCGATCGGCCTCAGCTTCCTTTAATGCATGGAATAGCTCACCACGCAGCTCGTTCGAAAGCGCATTCAATTTCTCAGGACGATTCAGCGTGATGTAGGCGACTCGTCCATCGGCTTCATACATAATATTTTCGTAAGTCATGTCATACCTTTCTTATTCTATTGAGCGAGGCTATCACTCATTTTCTCATTAGTCGGTGTGCCCTTTAACACTTATCTGTTAATCTTCGGACCAAGTATTCCATTTCACCCAGCTTCCTATCGAAATTCTACTATCACCAGTCCGCGCAAGTGTATCCGCGTCCCCAGTTGGATAACCAAAGGTAACTGCCATAGCAACAACCCAGTCTTCNGGGAATTTCAATAACGACCTCGCACAGTCGTCGTGCTGAATCCCAACTGGACAAGANTCTAATCCTCTCGCTTTTGCCGCNAGCATCATATTCTGGGCCACACGCCCAGCGTCAAANGGTCTACTGCCGGGNGCCCTCACTAACACAATTACCACTGGACTTTCAGGAACATGTAAACCATANTCGGCACAGTTCGCTATTTCAGCTTTAAGAACTGGATCCGTAAGAACAATTGACCGAATCGGCTGCTCATTCTTTGAGGATCCCGCCATACGACCGGCCTGTAAAATCTCGTCAAGAACAGATCTGTCGACTTTTACATCGGCGTCATACACTCTGCGATCTCGCTTGCCAACAATTGTCTTAAACAAATNACTNTTCATGGGTTTATTGGCCTGCTGNGCTTACCCTCGTCCCCATTCAATTCCGTTATCTAATAACTGAGGGAATGCGTCCGTCTTCCAAGTCTCGCGCAGAGAACTCGTNTCAACACCGGCCTCGGCCACATTTGGATGGAAGTAACCTGGTTGATTGGTAAGAGGCGTATGGCAGTGTCCTAAGGAAATGTATGTGACAGCTCCGTCACCAAGTTTCTTCTCGTAGGTAATTACACGAGTNACTCCGTCGGNTTGAAGCGCTGTGTCAGACTCATACTCAAAACCAAATCCTGGAGGAGAGTCGTCAGGACCCAAGGCAGCAGTGAGAACAATGTTAGTCTCTTCCGGTTGTTGCANCTCAATCATGTACGGTTCATCGACGACATCAAATGATGCNGGCAGTTTCTGAGTAAGCACATGGTTCGTATCAGCAACGTCGACCGTGAACTTCTTAATCGGAGGATGATTAATGAAAAAGCCTCCCATTGTATGGTGATGNTCATGTTTGATCATTTTCCTATTACCACTCTCCTGTTTTCGAGCCTGGCCGCCGCTCGACCCGTGCAANGATAGCCATCGACCTCCTCGATCGATCCAGTCTCTGAGAATTTCGTTCTCTTTTTCACCTGCAAATGGACCAGCGACATAGGTGATTAATAAAGACACATTGGGCTGGAGCCATTTGTCAATATCTGTGTAGTCTCCACCAACAGTNGTATGAATAGAATCATCCTGACCAAGTTTTTCTAGAAGTCGCAAACGCGCGTAGTCCATGTCATGCCCTGCATGTTGGCCAGGCGGATATCCGCCAGCTATTAGGTGAACTCTGGTGGGTTGTTTTTCAACCATTCGTAACTCCTTCTTGCTTAAACTAGGAAGATATCTCCTATATTTGATATGCCGAGTGTAGCGTGCNTTANCGAAACACGTGCAAACGNATTAGNTGTCCGTGTAACGCACGTATTTCTGGTGAAATTTGTATTGGAGTTACACTCGTAAGATGAAATACGTAATTTATGGAGCGGGCGCAATCGGTGGGGTTATTGGGGCATGTCTGCATCGCAGTGGCTTCGATGTAACTTTGATCGCACGAGGAGANCATTTAAAAAAAATACAATCTGATGGTCTCAGATTAATCTCTGCTGACGGAGCAGAAGTCTTTGATATACCNNCAGTTAGCCATCCAAACGAGATCACATGGTCTGGTACGTATTCAATTGTTTTGACCATGAAAGCTCAGGATACAGCTGCCGCAATCGACACACTTCAAGAGCTGGTGCCACGCTCAACCCCAATCGTCTCAGGACAAAATGGAGTTGCAAACGAAATCACGGCAAGTCGTTGGTTTGATAATGTATANGCGATGCTCTTANTGATACCAGCTACTTTCTTGAATGCTGGTGAGGTCATCCACCATGTCTCCAAAAAATCAGGTGCGNTAGGCGTGCTTGATACTGGAAGATACCCGTTCGGCACAGATAGTTATGTCGATACCTTGTGCCGAGATCTGACCACGTCAGGCTTCAGCGCAACGCCNGATGNGGAGATAATGAAACTTAAATACGCAAAACTCATCACAAATCTAAACAATGCGGTTGGTGCAATCTGCGGATTTGAATCTGACACTAAAAATATATCCTCTCGTCTAACAGATGAAGCATTAAGTATTTTGAGTAAAGCAGGTATTGAGTTAGATAGGGAAAGAGAAACTCAAAAATATACTCTTCTCGGTAGAGCAGAAGTACCAGGGGCTCCTCGNGGAGGAAGTTCATCTTGGCAGAGTGTTATGCGTGGCGGTCAAATTGAGGTTGACTTTCTAAATGGCGAAATTGTGCTTATTGCAAAAANAATGGGCCTCTATGCACCAGCAAATTCACTAATTCAGGAACTTGCTCAAAAAACCATCCGAGAGTCCCTGANGCCNGGATGGATAAGTCCTCGAGAAATACTAGAAATCCTCGACTAAATGTNCAAATNGAGCTATTGTATCGGGTATGGGATGTCCGGTTCATATTTGGGTGCCATTGATGGCAGCAGCAGCTCCGTTTGGCGTGATAGTTCGCGCACGCACGCGAGACATATTGAATAAGTACCGNAAAAATACTCCTGACGATTTNGTGGAAACACCAGTGACAAGATGGGCTCCAGTGTCAGCTTCACCAGATGATGAGGCTAGTAGCTCTGNTTAGCCGGCGTTGGATATTATTGCTGGCCGTTCCATTCGATAAGTAAGCCAGTCAGACTCGTATTTCATCCCGTTGTTTTCATAAAANCGCCTCGCGGGGTTCCAATCAAGGACTGATAACTCAACCCGAGCTGCATCACGTGTGACGGCTAACCCACATACGGCATCCAAAAGTTTTTTTCCAACCCCTAAATTACGAAACTCAGGTTCAACATATAATTCTTCTATATAAATACTTTGCACAGCTTCCCATGTAGAATACTTTCCAAAAAACAATGCAAAACCAAGTGNTTTAGAATCCTCAGATTCGGCGATTAGTACTTCAAACTGGGGAACTGTGCCGAAGCCCGCAGCTCGTACCTTCTCCGCAGTCAACAAAACTAAATCCGGATCGTGTTTTTCAAACTTAGCTAACTCACGAACAAAATAAACTATTAGATCTGCATCGCNTATCTGAGCCGGCCGAACATTAACATTCATAAACTAATCTCCCGTGCCCCTACAATGGTCAGGTCGCAACTATCTATGAACAAGTGAATAGGATGTCGAGTGAATAGACTCGCTGATGAGATTAGCCCATATCTAAAGCAGCATGCAGNAAACCCAGTCGATTGGTTCCCATGGGGTGACGAAGCATTTGCAAAAGCTGACGAAGAGAATCTTCCCATTCTTCTGTCAATCGGATATTCAACTTGCCATTGGTGCCATGTAATGGCTCATGAGTCTTTCGAGGACGATAGCGTTGCGAAATTNATGAATNGTAATTTCGTCAATATNAAAGTAGATCGTGAAGAAAGGCCTGATATCGATTCNGTGTATATGACGTATACACANGCATTAACTGGACAAGGCGGGTGGCCTATGACNGTCTTTCTCACNCCCGACAAAAAACCATTCTATGCAGGGACTTATTTCCCACCCACTGACAANCATGGCAGGCCTGGCTTTTCGAGATTGCTTGAATCTATATCTCAGGCTTGGCAAGAAAAACGTAGTGAGATCCAAGATCAGGCNGCTGACATAACGGCCAAAATAATACAATCAACTGNGTCACATGCNGCTCANAAAACAGAATTACATNGAGAAATTTTAGACCAAGCGGTAGAAGGCTTGGCAAATATTTATGACTCAGAATGGGGAGGATTTGGTACTGCTCCGAAATTCCCTAGCCCTGCAAATCTAGAATTTCTTCTTGCATATGGGTCTCTTGGNAAATCAGGATCAAAGCACGCAACAGAAATGGCTTTAAATACTTTAGANAAGATGCTTTCNGGAGGCCTCTATGACCAGCTGGGTGGTGGATTTGCTCGCTATTCCGTTGATCGGACTTGGCTGGCCCCTCACTTNGANAAGATGTTATATGACAATGCAGCCCTGATTAAGGTTCTAGCTCAAGCGCACCAAGTGTCCCCCGACAAGTCTCGATTCGCTGAGGCAGTCCACGAAACTATTGCCTATCTAGAAAGAGAAATGTGCCTGCTAATCAATANTGAGGAAATTGCTTTCTATTCTGCGCAAGATGCGGATAGTGAGNGTATNGAAGGGAAGTTCTTTCTTTGGACGATAGCTGAGCTCGAAGAGGTGCTTGGCCTAGAAGATGCAGCAATAGCNNCCAAAGTATTCGATGTGTCTTTGAGTGGAAATTTNATGGACCCACATAACCCAGAACTAGTCCAACGAAACATTCTAACTCGGCGTAGAAATATTTCNGACGTNGCTNACGATATGCAAATTGACAGTCAAAAACTTACCAGCAGAGTGGAGTTTATTCGTGCCCGACTATTTGAAGTTAGGGAAAAGCGTATCCATCCAGATCGTGATGACAAAGTGCTCACCTCTTGGAACGGACTACTTATTGGTGCATTTGCCGAAGCGGGCCGGGTTTTTGNAAATCAGAGNTATATCGAGAATGCAGAAAAANTCGCCCAATTTATCTATAAAAACCTTTGGANAGCCGAATCANAAAATTCAAAAAAGTACTTGATGCATATCTATGCNGAAGGCCAAGCTAAAGTGCTGGGACAGCTTGAAGATTATTCGTATCTAGGCCTTGGACTAATTGANCTCTACCGAGCCACCGGCAAACAATCGTATCTAAATTGGTCCNAAGAACTTTTCAATATCATCCTTAACGATTTTCACGATGAAAAAACATCTGGNTTTTTTGACACCTCTATTGATGCCGAGAATCTCGTAATTAGACCAAAGTCAATTTATGATGCTTCGATTCCCGCTGGTAATGCATCNGCTGCAAAATTAGGGGCCCTTCTCGNGCGNTATTTCGCCGANGATAAATGGNTGAATACNGCTTCAGACGCNNCTTCTCTTGCNANCGNCTCGGTACAGAGAGGAGTCTCGGCACTNGGAACNTCACTTCAAGCAATTCTACACTTGACNNGTGAAAATCAAGAAATCGCCATTGTTGGAGAGNCAANAGATCGGCAAATTTACGAGCGCGAATTAGCAGCTAACTATCTCCCAACGATACTNATTGCCTTAACCAGCAAAGATGAAATAGCAAAATATGGGCCACTGGNTATCTTTACNGGACGAGAAACGTCAGATTCAGCAGTTACNGCTTACATCTGCCNTGACATGGTATGCAATGTTCCAGCCAAAGANNTCAGTGAATTTAAAACACAATTAGCCAGATTAAGAAACTGATGCAAGNCGNAGACTCACAGAATAATTCNATGCAGACTCCTAAGGTATGGCACCTCCCACGATTTCGGGATTATAGTCTTCTTTGGACTGCCACAATTTCGCAGGTAACTGCGTCACAAATCAGATTTCTTGCAATTCCNCAATGGTTACTTGCAGAAACTGGAAGCCCGGCACAAGTTGGATTAATCGGCTTGGTTCAGCTCTTTGTGCAAGGGNTTGCTGTGGTTTGGGGCGGGACTATTGCCGATCGCTTCGATCGGCGCTATGTAATGGCTGCCGCAAATTTTGCGACTTTTGTAGCACTCGGTTTATTATGGNTAGCNGATATTGCCGATGTTCTAAAAGTGTGGCACGTGTATGCCGCTATTGCNTTCTTGTCGGCATCATGGGCTCTTGCCTCACCCGCTCGGGCATCATTAACTCCTAAAGTNGTACCCACNAAGTACTTNAGTGTTGCNGTGACTGCGGACGTNGCAGCACAAAATGCCGGCTGGATATCCGGTAGTCTGCTCTTTGTATTAATAGCTTTAACCGCTGACGTTAGTGCCTCTTTCGCGTTGGCAACTATGGTTGCTGGAGTCTCATCTTTATTGCCATTATTTATAAAAGCGAATGGAAAAGTTGACGANGTTGCTACGCTGTCACCATTGCGATCAGCTCTGCAAGGATTTCATTTTGTCCGGAAACATCCTATTCTCCCTGGCCTGTTCGCGCTCGATTGGGGAATAACTGTTGTCTCATTTTACCGCGAAATACTGCCAGTTCTNGCGACCGGATTGTTTGCAGGAGGAGCGTTCGCNACCGGAGTTCTNGGATGGACTAGTTCATCAGGAGCANTAATCGGNTCAATTTTGGCGCTCTTGCTGGCAAAGGCGAGACCAAAAGGCTGGATAGTTCTTGCCGCCACATTCGCCTANGCGATTTTATTAATTGGTCTCGGTGCGTCTGACTGGCTATGGCTTGGCGCATTTTTCGTCGGAGCACTCGCTGCAGCAGACTCCATNACAGTGGTGGCNAGGCAGACCACTGTGCANCTCACTACGCCAGATCATCTCAGAGGCCGTGCTTTTGCCTTTATGGTNTTGGCGGCACAAACAGCNAATAATCTNGGAATNCTTTGGATCGGATTTTTCTCNGAGCGTTTTGGAGTNGAAGACACTATGTACATGGGAGGAACATTAGCAATAATTGCGACTCTCCTNATTGCAATATTTAATAAGCCNATCAGAGAGTACCGNCAGGANGCATNATAGGTGNTCTAGATCACGNTTCGATCTAAAAATTCAAGNTACACTGCAAAGAATATGACGACCGGCACTGAATAATATGGAGGGATAAATATGAGCGGTAGCGATCCAGAATATACAGACATTATGTACGAGGTCAAAGANAGAATCGCGCACATCACTTTAAATAGGCCAGAGAAACTAAACGCACTTTCAAATAATCTTCGGGCNGAACTAATACACGCAATGAAATGGGCCGAATCAGAGCCNGAAGTGGGAGTTATTNTACTTGCCGGTTCAGGTCGAGCTTTTTCAGCTGGATATGACCTGACTCCTTCGCGAGCAGCNGGAGATGANAACCAATATGTCCATCCAAAGTCACTGCTNCCTGACACCGGNACTACCCATCCTGGTCCACAGGAATGGGCCAGACATGTAACAATGAATAATTGGTTCATTTGGGAGCTGTCAAAACCGGTAATTGCAAAAATTCATGGCTACTGCCTTGCAGGTGGTACCGAACTCGCNTCAGTATGTGACTTTAGGATTCTTGCCGANGGAACTCAGGTAGGCTATCCGCCAGTNCGGGCGATGACCACAATGGATATGATGTGGACGCCGTGGCACATGCCTATGGCAAAAGCTCGNGAATTTGCCTANATTGGTGACTCCTATTCTGCNGAAGAAATGGTNAATCTTGGCTGGGCAAACTACTCAATNCCTGGGGAACAACTTGATGAGTTCGTGAATAANTTTGCTTCNCGAATGGCGTTTATTGATAACGACATGCTGATGTATTCNAAACGAGCTGTGAACCGACAATATGAAATNATGGGAATTCGCACCGGTCTAGCNTCGGGCTTCGATATCCAAGCCTTATCCACCTATCGTCCGGCGGCAGGTGAGTTCGGTCGACGTAGCACTGAAGAAGGTCTAAAAGCTGCGCTAGAATGGAGAGATGGTCCTTTCCGAGATTTCCGAGGCGCTTACGAGTCAGCAACCCAACATCGTGATCGTTCTCTGCCCGGATCCTCCGGAAACGAAGGTCCATCAACGTACGGATCTGACTAGTAATACACGGCTAACTAATCGAGTGGCCGTTTGCTACTCTTCAAAGAGAGTCAGCTGTTCGAACCTAGAGCCACTAGCAGTCCTGAGAAACAGATAAAAAGCACAATGGATACTTTGCGCAAAGTATCCATTGTGCTTTTTATTGGACTTGCTGTCGCTGTTCTCTGTGGACTAGGAATCTGGCAATTAATGAGGCTAGATTGGAAAAATNATNTAGTCTCAGAAAGAAATAACGGGATNAANAACTCAGTACTNGAAGTTAATGAGTCGCTGCAACACNTACCACAAAATCTCGACTGGCANCGAGTACGNACTTCAGGATCGTGGCTGCCGCCAGTACTTATCGTCGGTAACAGCGCGAGATCTGGAATCAGAGGGAAAGAATATATCAAACCACTGCAGGTTTCAGAAAATCTAGTTGTTCTTGTCAATCTCGGATGGAGTCCTGAAAACAACANCGACGCTGCTCTTAACGAGGTACAAAGCAAATATGTTGGGCTCGATANNGTAAGTGGNCTTGCAACTGATCGGTCTGATGTTCGAGGAAAGCTAACAGCNGGTGGNGACTGGACCNCTTTGTCTCCACAAGACATGAAACAANATCTTTCAATGACNAATNTTGCTCTTTGGACTATCACTAAGGGAGAACTCACNAAGACGCGATTCTCCAACGTCCNAACCGAATCCTATCTTATCGATGGATTTCAACCATTCGTTAATACAACTCCACACCTTGAATATGCNCTAACTTGGTTCGGAATAGCAATTGTCTTAGTTATTACGGCTGGAATCCGCTTAGACTGGTGGAGGTTCATCANGAGATTAAAATGATTCTTCTAGCAAAGTATTGGAAGGCAACCGCCTGTGACGAGATCTAGTTTTTTACNGTANGAATGCTCNAAATGTGGNGCNGCGTATCCAGCTGAAGAATTACAGACAATATGCAAGGATTCNAATTGTGGGCGACCNCTCTTAGCTAAGTACGACNTGATGAAGGCNAAAGCAACNNTGAATCTNNACNCACTAAAAACTCGAGAGACNTCACTTTGGCGNTATGAAGAGGTTTTGCTGGTCGATCAAGATGATGCAATAACTTTAGGTGAAGGATTTACGCCTTTACTCAATACACGTAACCTCGGAAAGGCTGCTGGCTTCAATTCAGCTAACGAGCCAACAATTCTTGTGAAAGATGAATCAGCAAATCCAACAGGAAGCTTTAAAGCGCGCGGATTGTGCATGGCAATCTCTGTCATGCACAAGTTAGGGGGAGATCATGCTGCCCTTCCGACAGCAGGAAATGCGGGCGCTGCTGCTGCTGCTTATTCCGCCCGTGCGGGAATAAAATGTCACGTAGCGATGCCGTCNGATACCCCCCAAGCAATGATGGATGAGGTACGGGCATACGGTGCAGATNTATATACAGTTGATGGTCTGATTGGTGANGCAGGAAAAGTAATCAAAAAAGGAGTGACTGAACACGGTTGGCTGGATCTATCTACGCTAAAAGAACCCTATCGACTGGAGGGTAAGAAAACCATGGGATACGAGTTATGGGAACAGCTAGGTGGAAAACTTCCTCAGCATATCTTGTATCCTACTGGAGGTGGAACNGGCTTAATCGGAATGTGGAAAGCNTTTCAAGAANTATTGGAAATGAGTCTCGTTANTGGACCTCTTCCGAAAATGTACGCCGTGCAATCCACTGGTTGTGCCCCAATTGTTGAAGCCTTCNACGCAAAAAATGAACGTAGTGCCGCCTGGGAAAATGCAGCAACAATAGCNCCTGGTATACGAATTCCNACNCCCTTCGCCGACGATCTNATTTTGTCTGCTCTCCGTGAGAGTAAAGGTGGCGCCATAGCTGTAACTGATGATGAGATAGTAGCGGCCATGAAAACAGTGTCGTCATCGGAAGGCATTGATGTCTGCCCTGAAGGGGCAGCAACCTTTGCAGCCTTATCTCATTTGAGAAAAAATGGGACCATCTTAAAAGACGATTACGTGGTGCTGTTTAACACTGGAACAGGGCTGAAACACCCGGAGTTACGGTAGATCGTTATCAGTATCACCCTCAGCCGGTGAAAGCCCGGCTTGCTGCGCATATCGTTCGACGAATACAAGCAAGCCTAATGAGGGTAAAAAAGCAATAAAAGCTATGCCGCATATCAACCACCAACCACCAATGAGAAATAATAATCCTAGTGACAATGACAGAGACATGCCCATTATCGATACTATCCGTGCACCTAGGACATATGGAGGGACACCTGGACCCATTTATGCTTTCCTCGCTACTATCTCCACTAAATTTTTCTAAATTTGTGGTCGGGGCGCTCGGATTCGAACCGAGGGCCTCTGCTTCCCAAAAGCAGCGCTCTGCCAGACTGAGCTACGCCCCGTTGAATAACTACCTAATGGAAACTAACGTCAGTCAAGCAAGAGCGCAATAGCAAATTACTATTTTGCCGCCCCGCGAATTTCGGACAAGGACTTGATTCCGTTAGAATCACACCAGATAACTAACTCGTTGAGAATTTGCCACGCAGCATCTGGTCGAACGAAAGTCGCTGTACCAACCTGTACAGCTGATGCACCTGCCATAATAAACTCGACCACGTCGGTACCTGAAACAATTCCCCCAGAAGCAACGATCGGAATATCCATTTCTTTGCCCACTATAAACACGTGCCGCAATGCAACGGGTTTAATTGCCGGACCAGAAAGCCCTCCGAAAGTAGCGCCTAACGTCGGCTTACGCTTTTCGATGTCAATAGCCATACCCGGAATTGTATTGAATATAGTTAGGGCATCTGCGCCAGCCTTTGCTACGGATGCAGCAACAATTCGAGGATCCGCAACAGATGGGGTTAGCTTCACGAGAATCGGCAATTGCACACTTTCCCTAATAGCCTTGATTAACTCACCAGCTAAACGAGGGTCTTGACCAAATTCAAGCCCACCGGCTTCAACATTTGGACACGATATGTTTACCTCAACCGCTGCTATCCCAGAAATTCCATCTAGTGCCTCGACAAGTTCAATGTACTCTGAAAAGTTTTCGCCCATAATATTCACCACCACAGGCGTATCCCAGTTTTCCCAACGAGGNGCNTAGTCATTAATCACTGCGGACAGACCTACGTTCTGAAAACCGATCGAGTTCAACATACCGGCAGCAGTTTCAACNGTTCNAGGTGTAGGATTTCCTAGNCTNGGACGTAAGGTCGTGCCCTTGGACACTACCGCNCCNAANTTGTTGATATCAAATCTTTTTGAAAGCTCTACACCATTAGAAAAAGTGCCCGATCCCACCATTATTGGGTTCTTTAGCACAAGCTCAGTCTTGCCGCTNGANGCAATCTGCGTCCGAAGATCNATGCTGGATGTNTTAGAGGCCATAGCCNCTATCATAAGCCCAATTGNNGTCTAGCTACTTCNCTTNANGTCCCANNCAAGTCCNATTNCTATGTTNTANCGGAGCTAAATCTCATCAGCGAGCACGTGATCACTAGGTCTCACATCCTTGTANCCACCCGCAGCTGNCACAGCATCTGAGTTAGCACCAGGTCGATAAATAGCTAAGTCACCAGAATTATGAAAGGAATTTTCNACACCACAATGCTTACATNNNGCCGCACTNTCNGGGCCNTTAGCNAACTCTAAAATCCAAAANTGGTTGCANTGCTTTGTCATTNTCTTCCNCAATTCTCCTCTGCNCTTTNAGTTACNAGCTGTAACTTTNTTNATTACT
Source organism: Chloroflexota bacterium (assembly GCA_002701625.1). Next base: position 10,156 of record NZWK01000051.1, on the reverse strand, counting down.
TACGTCATACNTTNNTATTGTAAAANNNATATTAACNCATTTAATCAGTTNNATCAAATNAATGCTTTAAGTCATATAAATGCTNCTTAATNNANTTAGTNAAAANNCACGCTTCGACCGTGANTGCTCNACAATGTATGATGGGGAAAGGTTAATTAAACNAATTAAATTTAAGGAAGCNAATGACTGACTCAACTGCCGTCATTGAAAAACTAAAGACGGTGCAAGATCCAGAATTGCANCAAGATATNATCTCACTNAACATGGTAAGAGATNTACAAATTGAAAANGANGANCTCAGNTTTTCGNTAATACTTACTACACCCGCTTGTCCTCTCAGAGAAACTATTGAGAAAGATATCAACGANGCTCTAGCAGGATTTACTGANCTTCANAAAATNGATATCGATTGGGGAGCAGAGGTAAGAACAACGCAACGTGGNGATGGACCGGAGGCAATAAAAGGGGTTAAAAATGTAATCGCTGTTGCCTCGAATAAAGGTGGNGTCGGAAANTCCACAGTATCGGTTAATTTAGCCCTNGCTCTANCACAAGCCGGAGCCNGAACTGGAATTCTCGATGCTGANATTACAGGACCTAATCTNCCAACAATGCTNGGAATCGAGGGTGGNCTNCAAGCAACTGGTGAATCNGGACTTAAGCCNGTTGAAGCCCATGGACTAAAAGTAGTCTCGCTTGGATTNGTATTACCGCCTGGNACACCNGTAGTTTGGCGAGGTCCAATGATAGGTTCAGGNGTCAAGCAATTAATGCACGATGTNGACTGGGGNGANCTTGATTACCTAATTGTTGANTTNCCTCCNGGNACATCNGATGCGTCNATGAGCATGGCACAAGANGCATTAATAGCGGGTGCAGTAATAGTATCNACCCCAGCNAAAGTAGCCNTCGANGATGCNCAAAAAGCGGTNGGAATGTTCGANCGGCTGGGTGTCCCGATATTTGGAGTCATTGAAAACATGCGTGGAGAAATATTCGGCAGTGGTGGAGCGGAAGATGCCGCCGATGATTTAGGGTTAGAGTTTCTNGGGGCNATCCCTCTGGATGCTGAAATTAGAAAATCAGGAGATGANGGGCAACCGCTTCTCCAGAAAAATCAATCGCAAATAGAACAAGTATTTACGTCATTGGCCGAACAAGTCGCGGCTCGCTGCTCAGTTCTNCAATTTGCCGGTGAAGGGACATAAATTTGACTGAAGAACAAAGNTCATCATCCCCGCTTATAGCTGGGCGGAGAAAAGCCGGTACTACAAATCNNTCAAAAACTACGAAGTCTCCACCCCGTAAAACTCGNGCACGAACACGNCCCACCGTTCAAAAAAAATCGGAACCACAATCAACGCCTGAAAGCGAAGCCCGTAAAGATATCGCCNTNGACGATAANTCAGGGNCAGCNGTGAAATCAACCAAGCCTAGGAAATCAGNTGNNTCTGAAAAACGTGCGCCAAAANCNAAGCTAGAACCCGTAGATAAAACTGCCCTTGATACTGAGTATGGAAAGNTACACCAAGAGATCAAACGACAAGAATCAGCNATTTCANATCTGACTAATGACATGGAAGCGCTGACTANCGAACTNAAAAAATCCACTGCTCGGCCGCGACTAGGAATCTTTGTCGATGTCCCAAACTTAATTTATGGGATAGAAGATATTGAAATCCACATGGGTAAGCTACTTGATTTTCTCTCGACCGATCGTCAACTTGTTCGAGCTATTGCCTACTGCCCTATATCTGACGATCCAAGAGAACCGATAGAAACACAAAAATTCATNGCCCCNTTTATAAACTACGACTATAGATTAGTTACGAGCCCACTAAAAAGATTTGCTGATGGCTCNATTAAAGGTAATTGCGATGTTGAAATGACGGTTGATATGCTCTCAATGGCAGAAAGGTTAGATATCATTACCCTNGTGAGTGGTGATGCTGATTTNTCGAGAGCTGTAGAAGCTGTTCAATCTCGCGGCGTTCGTGTAGAAGCTGCTGCNTTTTCAGGAAGTACGTCATCAGAAATTCGGGCTATATCCGATCGGTATATAGACCTCAATAACGTCCTATCGGAAATAACGTGAAAATTTTATTAAGCCGCGAGGCCTTGTTTATTCTGACTGGGTTGGGCGTAGGTCTNTTTATGGGAAATTCATTCCTTAANATGAATCCNGCNTTTTTCGGNTGGTTGTTTTCAATCGGNATGGGTATTTCTGGAGGGGCGTTCNTNGCNGCNNTTTCCAGAAACATCCCNCTGATTGGNGGGCCACCATCNGCAAAACAGAANCGAACTACTAACCATACAAAGTCCGAGAATTAATCATTGGTCCATCAGTACAAACTANTTTGACTCCGCTCGANTTTTTNGGAAATACGGCACANGAATAACAAACNCCAAAACCNCAGGCCATTCTTGCCTCTAATAAAGCTTGCAGCTCTGTCGATGGACTNACATCTNGCAAAACGGAATGTAANGCNTCAAACATTGGATCNGGACCACAGGCAAANGACTGATCNCTCCAAGGCAAAAGTTGTTTATAAGGATCGGTTACCAAACCTTTTTGACCTAAAGTACCGTCCTCTGTCACGCTTATAAACTCAACCTCAGGTCGCAAAAGCTCCTTTGGGAAAATTCCCTGACTACTACGAGCACCTGCTATCAACGCCACAGCTGCCCCCCTATCAGTGAGCCAATCCGATAACCAGATCAGCGGAGCAATACCGATGCCGCCACCAACAAGCAGCATATTTCTTAACACCGGATCAGGTTNAAATCCATTACCCANAGGACCTAANACNTCAAGCACGTCNCCCGGACTACGNTTGCTTAACCANCGGGTACCAACACCAACCACATCATATAAAATACCTAAGCGAACATGATCATNATTCACTTCNANTCGATANATAGACATAGCTCTNCCAAGCAATGGATCTGGATATCCAGCTTCCGANTCACCACAAGTAACCATCATNAACTGCCCTGGCAGCGCGGATCTGTAATCATCNCCAGCCCNAAGCCAGATCAGATGAGTGGTCCCATATAAACGTACGTTATCAAGTACGGCCAAATNATTTTTGTTCATAGACAAAATCGCCAATCACATGCTAATCGTAATCTTCTGACCTATAAGCACTAATTGGNAAAACACTATAGCTTCCATCNGGATCATCATCGATGGCCTGCACCGCGGCTCTCGCCGTGTCCAAAGACGTGAAGCAAGGAATTCGCATTTCGGTTGCGGCTCGTCGGATAAAAAATCCATCTCGCCTAACTTCTGTCCTACCGCCCTCAAGAGTATTTATAACTGCACCAACTGCTCCATCCTTGATTAGCTCCACTACATTCTTATCNCCNTCATCTAGTCGTTTTGAAATAATAGTGACCGGTATACCAAGTGCCGTNATCAGACTTGCCGTACCCTCNGTGGCAAAAAGAGGGCTNCCTGACTCATGGAGATATCGAATCAAAGAAGTTGCCTCCGANTTNGTTTGNTTNGAAATAGATAGCAANAATGGAGTTTTTGGNAGAATATTCATTGAAGANGCNATTAANGCCTTCCGCATTGCCGGAGCAAATGACTTATCAATNCCCATAACTTCACCNGTTGATTTCATCTCNGGACCTAAAAANGTNTCNACNTTTGTTAGTTTATTCATNGAAAAAACTGGNGCTTTAATCGCAATCAAATTCATAGANGGATGNANNCCTCCANAGTANCCCTGATCAGTNAATGNCTTACCGAGCATNATATTTACNGCAAGATTCACCAACGGAATATTGGTCACTTTAGAAATNAANGGAACNGTTCTTGATGATCGTGGGTTTACTTCAATAATAAANACNCCTGNNCCATGAGGATCCGCNTCTTCGGCAATGACAAATTGCACATTCATTAANCCCTTCACACCAAGCTCCAATGCCATACGAGTGGTGTANTCAACAATTGAATCAATTTGTGCCGGTGTAAGACTCTGTGGTGGATAGACTGCAACTGAATCACCTGAATGGACTCCAGCCCGTTCCACGTGCTCCATAATTCCAGGGATTAAAACAACTTCACCATCACAGACGGCATCAACTTCGACTTCCGGNCCTTCCAAAAATTTGTCAATGAGNACACTATTTGTACCTGCGTCTACCCCAGCNTCAAGTGCNGCCGCAAAAAAAGTAACCATCTCNTTCGCATTCTGAACAATTTCCATCGCACGGCCACCAAGCACGTATGACGGTCTGACNAGAACTGGGTAGCCAATTGCGTCACCCGCCTGCAGAGCNTCCTCCAAATCAGTGACGATAGTTCCNGGAGGCTGAGGAATATCTAACCGATTCAACATTTCACCAAACAATCCTCGGTCTTCAGCCAAATCAATAGTAGCTGCGGATGAGCCTGCAATTGGAAGAGCTGCCCTNTGGAGAGGACCAGCCATNTTTACNGCCGTCTGGCCNCCNAANTGGACTATTGAAGGGGGAGANCGGTCNCCACCCGCCTCNTTATCCAAAAGATCGCGAACGCCTTCCTCNTCTAGNGGCTCNAAATAGAGACGATCAGATGTATCAAAGTCCGTCGAGACCGTTTCAGGGTTGGAATTCGCCATNACNGCATTTACNCCTGCNGCTCGGAGNGCCTGAGCGGCACGCACAGAACAATAGTCGAACTCTATGCCNTGACCAATTCGGATAGGACCTGAACCAAGAACGAGCATCCTGTCANTCATATCNGGNANNGCCTCATTCTCATCATCATAAGTTGAATAGAAATACGGAGTAACTGCNTCAAATTCTGCAGCACAGGTATCAACCATTTTATAAACNGGACGAACNTCCCAATCCAAACGCATATTCCTAATCTGCTCTGGCAGCTTCCCTGCAAGCGACGCAATATCGNCATCTGCAAANCCCAAACGCTTAGCTTGACGGAGAAGTATCGGCGTCANATCACTNGAAAGCAACACCTTCTCCATGGATACAATCCGGCTTAGTCTTTCAAGAAACCAACGATCAATACCCGTGCGATCAGACAATTCGCTTGAGTCAATATGATGNCGCAAAGCTGATAAAAGAGCCCAAATNCGCTCATCNGTCGCCTCAAGGTATGGTGCGTCCAACCAACTCATTCTCTCCCACAAAGCAGANCGTCCACCTACTTCAAGTGAGCGTATAGCCTTTTGNAGCGCTTCCTCAAACGTGCGAGCAATCGCCATCACTTCGCCCGTTGCTTTCATTTGAGTACCAAGTTGTCTATCNCCAGTCGCAAATTTGTCNAATGGCCAACGGGGTATTTTGACTACGGTATANTCCAANGCTGGCTCNAACGCAGCGGTAGTCCTTTGAGTGACCGCATTTTCAATCTCGTGTAAATCTCTNCCNAAAGCAATTTTGGCGGCCACACGAGCAATNGGATAGCCAGTCGCTTTGGAAGCTAAAGCCGATGATCGAGATACACGTGGATTAACCTCAATTACATGGTACGGCGGAAGGGNTCTAGCGGATTCCTGNTCTGTCTNTTCAATTAANGATCGTGGAGCTAGAGCAAACTGCACATTGCAACCACCCTTAATTCCTAGCGCCCTAATTATTTTGAACGCGCTATTTCTNAGCATTTGATATTCACGATCAGTAAGCGTCTGAGAAGGAGCTACTACAATNGAATCACCTGTATGNACCCCCATAGGNTCAAGGTTCTCCATATTACAAATNATAATGCANGTNTCGTTCCCATCTCGCATAACTTCATATTCGAGTTCTTTCCATCCNAGAAGACTCTGNTCAACTAAAACTTGATTNATCGGGGAAGCGTCCAAGCCCGATCTNACGATAGACGCATACTCGCTCTCAGTGGTNGCAACNCCNCCCCCACTGCCGCCAAGTGTATAGGCGGGTCGGATAACAGCCGGCAGCCCAACCAGCTCTTTTGCCAGAANCGCATCATCCCAGTTTTCAACAATTTTTGATAGTGGTGTTGGCTCACCCAAGTCCTCTANTAGTTTCTTGAANGCNTCACGATCCTCNGCATAACGAATNGTCTCAACAGATGATCCGAGCATTTCAACGNCATACTCTTCTAGTATCCCNGCTTCAGAAAGTTCCATACCCAANTTNAGGCCAGTTTGCCCNCCAAGAGTTGGCAATATNGCATCTGGGCGTTCACGTTGAATTATTCGAGTAAGAACTTCAANCGTAAGTGGTTCTATATAGGTAACGTCCGCAACACCATCATCAGTCATGATTGTGGCAGGATTTGAATTGACCAATATAGAACGNACACCCTCTTCACGCATAGCTTTGCAGGCTTGAGTNCCTGCATAGTCAAATTCAGCAGCTTGCCCAATTACAATAGGGCCATTCCCGATAATTAAAACTGATTCTNGCTTCTTATCTTTCATATTTTTAACTTATAGCTCCAAGNCAAACCATAATATTTTGTTNANTTAATTGTGATATCCCTCCCNATAATTTTCNCCACGCATTTCAATTTGTGCCACCACATCTAGAGATGCATAGTGGTCNTGGGGCATGATTGGAACTCGAGCCATCTGNAAGTGAGTNAGCTCAATGGTCGTAAATTCAACAGTTCGCCAATCTTCTAAAAGGCTGAGTAGGTTTTCCCGTCTGCCTTTCCCACTAAGGTGNCCAACCGGCAACTTTGGAACAAACANATCTTTCCCGTCGATGAATTCANTCGAATCACGNAGNACTTCATANACTTTAGGNACTCCATTACGNGCCTGCTTNCGAGCATCTCTATAGGCACCTGAATCATAAACNCCNACATACACCGTACCCTTGTCATCAACTGAAACNCCCGACAACTNAATAGAAAANGGTGGTACGCGCCGTAGCCGAGGGCTTGCGTTCACATAGAAGGTCTCNACCTGNGACCACATAATATCTGTGGCCATCAAAAATCCAATATGCACCCATGTAATATGTAACCAATCAGTGGGGGGCACAATGACTTCTGTNGACGAGTCTAGTTTGCTTAAAAGGGGCTCAAGTGACTCNAAATGTCGGGGTGAGTCNAGACCNATNGGTTGAATAAATTGAATAGGCACTCGCCAACTATTTGAAAATTCNTCCCAGTAATCCCAGTAGCTTGGAAGACTATCTTCGTTTTCCAAGAAAAAATTGTCCCAATCACTTTTCATCCTCGCCTGATAAAAACTAATTAGATCAGTCTCCTCTATCGTATTTGACATATCTAGATCCTTTCAGTCATCAATTGAACAAATTCATCGAAAACATACTCAGTATCATTCGGACCAGGAGATGCCTCAGAATGATACTGAAGAGTAAAAATCGGCTCAGTCGCGTGTCGCATTGCCTCAACTGATTCATCATTTAGATGTACTTGGGTGACCCGCATATCTGCGTGCAGGCCATCAGAATCAACAGCAAATCCATGATTTTGTGAAGTGATATGTACCCTGCCAGTCACGGTGTCAATCACTGGGTGATTCGCGCCGCGGTGACCAAATTTCATTTTATAAGTCTTTGCGCCAAATACTTTAGCCAACACTTGATGTCCCAGACAAATGCCCAGCATAGGCATTTTTCCTACTAAATCAGTGACAGATCTTGTTACTTCACTTAATAATTCTGGATCTCCTGGCCCTGGCGACAGCAAAATACCATCAGGCCTAAGAGAAAGAATGTCTGACGCAGGGGTAAGGTGTGGAACGACGGTCACCCTACAGTTACGCTTCTCAAGTAAACGCATAATATTATGCTTCACACCAAGATCAAGTACGACCACATGAGGATTATTAGCCATGTCTGGTAGGTCACCGGTTAAAGCGAGATTCTTTTCGGTAAATTCATATACTGATGGCGCCGATACAGCCTGCACGTGATCTCCAGTGGAATAGTCAGGAGTTGTACCAAGTCTGTGAAGCGCCTGATCTACACTCTCGTCGGTTGTAATCGTTCCCATCAGAACACCACTAGACCTCAAATGACGAGTTAATGACCGCGTATCGACGCCGGTCATTGCAAGAATATTGTTTTCAATCAAATATTCATCCAAACTCATCACTGAGTTCCCGTGACTAGGCAAATCAGTAAGTTCTCTAACTATAAAACCTTCAACTTGAACTCGTGAACTCTCATCGGCCTTCTCAGCAATCCCATAATTTCCTTGAAGCGGAAACGTCATCGTCAAGATTTGACCGGCAAAAGATGGATCAGTAAGAGCCTCCTGGTAACCTGTCATTGACGTACTGAACACAACTTCACCTGTAGTTCGGGAACCTACCCCACGAGCTAATCCCGAAAATGAACGCCCATCACTTAAAACTAGAAGAGCATTTTTCTCTGAATGATTTATATTTTCTAAACTCATCAGGTACCCTCATTCCTATCAGTCAATCGCAAGCGCCCTGCAACAGTTGAGTCCGCATGCATAATCTCACCTTCAGAAATAGTCACGAGTACTTTTCCTTTCAGCGTACGTCCTTCGAGCGGTGTGTTTTTGCCTTTTGATCGGAAATCACCTACATCAACAGTCCACTCCATGTCCGGATCGAATATAACCAAGTCCGCTGGGGCACCTGGTGCAAGAGTACCTAGGCCAGATAAGCCAGTGCGCTTATCCAAATCCCAAGCTCTCACCGGAGCGCTGGTCAAACTTCTGATCAACGTACCCAACGGAAACGTCCCGTCATGCACTCGTGTCATGGTCAAGGCAAAGGCTGTTTCCAACATCGATATTCCCGGAGCGGCTAAATCAAACTCAATTTCTTTATCAGATAATGAGTGAGGAGCATGATCAGTTGCAATAGCATCAATAATTCCATCACGGATCCCTATTCCTAGGGCTTCCAGATCTGAATCTACGCGCAGAGGTGGGTTAACTTTTGCCGAGGCGTCGTATCGTATGTCTTTGTAATTACCATCGAACGCAACAAGTTCATGAGTTAACGTCAAATGATGAGGTGTGACCTCAGCTGTAACATTAACGCCTCTTGCTTTCGCCGCGGCGATTAACGCAACTGAACCAGCAGTGGACACGTGCGCAATATGGAGATGTCCTCCAGTTAATTCAGCAAGGGCGATATCACGCGCAACAAAAATTTCTTCTGCTGACGAAGGCCTCCCACGGAGGCCTAATCTTGTCGATACCCACCCCTCGTGCATCTGTCCATCAGACACTAGTGAGGGGTCTTCGGCATGCTGAGAAACCGGTAAATTAAATAACGAACTATATGAAAGAGCTGCCTGCATTAGCGCTGCATCTGCGACTGCATCGCCATCATCAGAAAGTGCAACGACACCTGAATCAACTAGTTCACCTGCCGGAGCAAGTTCATCGCCTTGGCGCCCCACTGTGATACAGCCAATAGGAAGAACTCGGACTTGAGCAGATTGTTCGATCTGTCGCAGAAGAGATTCGATCGATGCTTGAGAGTCCATCGGAGGACTGGTATTTGGCATAGCACACACTGTAGTGAATCCACCTCGGGCAGCAGCAGCCGTACCGGTTGCAATAGTCTCTTTATACTCAAAACCTGGTTCACGAAGATGACAATGAAGATCAACAAACCCCGAACTAACTACAAGGCCAGTTGCATCAATTCTCTCAGCATCGATTACCATCTCTGCCTCGTTTGGGCCAACACGCGCGATACGACCATCCACCAAAACAATATCAACGATGCCATCAAGATTTAGTTCAGGATCGATAATTCGAGCATTGTGAATGGCCAGTGTTGTCAATTAATCCTCCCTCTATTTTTTTGAGCAATTAAATATAAAAGGGCCATTCGAACGGCGACTCCATTCGTAACTTGCTCTTCAATTGTCGAATTTGAACCCGAAGCGACATCACCACCTATCTCAATGCCTTCGTTCTTTGGCCCAGGGTGCATCAAAATATGATTACTTTTTGCCTTACTCAGTCTCTCCGATGTAACCTGATATAAACGTGAATATTCGTGAAGTGACGGCAGTAAGCCTCCCTGCTGCCGCTCCTTCTGCAAACGTAATGCCATGACCACATCGGCATCCTTAATGGCAACATCAATATCGGTCTGTATATCGACGTCAGGCAGCGCCAAACGAGCATGTGCTGGGCGCTCGCTCACTGAAAATCCAGACGGAAGCAATGTCGGAGGCCCGCACAGTACAACCTTTGCCCCCATGGCAG
>NZWK01000050.1 GCA_002701625.1 Chloroflexota bacterium | reverse complement strand
CAAAATTGCGATCAATCTTCTTGGCCAACCTTTCAGATGTAGAGTGTCGGCTTTCTTAATTCAGGGTGTACCTGCCGCTTTGAAAGACCACGAAGAATCGATTATGAGTCTCGTTTTGGGCCTTTATACACCCCGTCATAGGCACCTTCCGAGTCGGTCCAATACAATACTTCATCAGGTTCGCAACCTATAACGTCGGCCATACCACGCCTGTATCCCTGACCTAATGTGTCGTCATGCACNACTTTNATCAGAGAAAAAATCTCTTCTCTCATTTCNTCGTGAGTTGTAATGCCAAGNANATACTCTGTCACCTGATCGATNCTCTTATCACCTGAAATAAACTCCTTGAAATCAAATACNGCTGGCATATACANACTCCCTATNNACTAGTTGAAACTTNATTGAAATTAGAAAACCCNNAATCCCAACTTAGTAAAATCAATATGGTTAATATACTNATATCTTGATCTATCATCGATGACTTTATTCACAAAGAAGGNAAACAAAATGACGGANATNNAAATTAGCCAAGACAGGACNTGTCTNAANATTGAATTAGATCGACCGGATCAAGGGAATCGCCTCACGTACGAAATGATGCTGTCCATTCGTGACGCTGCTCGGCACGCAAATACGAATGACGATATTCGTGTCGTTGTAATATCTAGCTCCTCGAACGGGTTTTGTGCGGGCGAGGATCGGAATGATCTAGGTGACTGGCCAAATGAATTTTTCGGCCGGGGTCCATTAGGTTCTCATGGACTACCACCCCTTCCCCAACAAGAAATGATCTCCGCACTCCGGTCNTGTCAAAAACCAACCGTTACGCTGCTAACCGGCAACGTGANGGGTCTTGGCCTAGATATTGCTGCGGCATGTGACCACCGAATCGCAACTGAAACTACAATCGTTTCTGANGGACGAGTTCAAAACGCCGAACATGTGGCGACTGGTATCACTCATATTCTTCCTCGACTTATTGGATTGTCTCAGGCTACAAGGATTTTGTTACTCGGAGATGAGCTCACAGCAACCGAAGCCCGCCGGATCGGACTGATTCACGAGGTCTACCCAGATAATGACTTTACTGTTGAGGCAGACCGTTTTGTTGACAAGATATCTGCTCTCGCTACTCGGTCTTACTCCATTATCAAGGAACAGACTATCGAACAACTTGATATGCCTTATGAGTGGGCGCTAAAGCACTCGCTCGCAATCCGACAGACGAATGTAATAGAGGATAGATCAGAGGCAGCAGCAGCGTTCAAGGAAAAACGGGAGCCTAAGTTTTCTGGCAGGTGAACTATATGACTAGTGAAGATACATCTCCGTTAGTGTTTGANGATCCGAATATCGCTGGATTNAGGCACATNCGNCTAAACAACCCTAATAAACTGAATATCCTGAATTCCGTCCAACAGGAAATAATNGCGGACGCAATCACAGTGGCTCAATATGATGATGCTGTAACCTGCCTTGCCTTCAGTGGCGAAGGGCGAGCGTTCTGTGCGGGAAACGACATCGTCACAAAAGCAGCCGCTCTTCCAGAATACAAACGACACCAGGTCGATCTTGAGATCGGCTCAGGACCAATAGGTTTACACGCCTTAATTACAAAAATACGAAACTTTCCCAAACCTACGNTTGTCCTCATGCAGGGATATGCTTTGGGAGCTGGATACGATATTGCTACATCCTGTGACATTCGGGTTGCAACAAGTGACTGTAAATTTGGAGATCCTCGTGTTCATCGAGCTTTATGGGCTGCTGAGGGCTGGTCCTACAAAATAACNCGCCTGATTCCACAGACACATTTTAGTGANATGCATCTGCGTGGCGAATTACTCAGCGGGGAATACGCCAGAGAAATTGGATTAGTCCACCGAACATTTAACCCTGATACAGATATACGAGAATCCGCGTCGGAGATACTCAATCATCTCGCGTCCACGCCTACCCGCTCGTACTCTATGGCCAAGGACTCTCTGCTCAGAGGGCTCGATCTTCGATTCGACGATCTCCAGATATCAACACGTTCGCATCCGGCTGACTTGAATTATGAGTAGAGCATCAATTCAAATCAAGACCGCGCCTGGTAGTGACCTCCNCAATNTGTAAAATAACACCCTAACGTCAGTTAATTGGTATCCTCAGANCCTCTAATCAAACCACCAGAAGGGGAACTAATAAAAATGCGTGCTTTAGTTGTCGGCGGAACTGGACCAACTGGGGTCCATATTGTTGATTTTCTCATCCAAGGGGGATACGAAGTCACGGTCTTCAATAGCGGAAAGCATGATTCAGGTGTCGAATTTGCTAGCGAGGTCGAACGCGTATACGGAAACCCACGTGATGAGGAAAGCGTAGGCCAATCAATNGGTGCACGAGAATGGGACGTAGCAATTTGTACATATGGCAAGCTTACGATGCTCGCCAATCAACTTGCCGGTAAAACTAAACGCCTAGTTGGCATCACNGGACAGCCAGTTTATAAAGACGCGGCGCGACGNACGCCTGACGGCGGATTGNCTTTACCTGTTCGAGAGTTCGCNCCGAGACAATACGACGCCGCCAATTACACCGGACGCGTGGCGCTCGGCGAAGATCAACTATTCGCCCAACACGGTGCCGGAGACTTCGAGGCGGTGATATTAAGATACCCAGGGATTTATGGACCACGTGCTCCAATAAACCATGAGTGGGCGGTCATAAAACGTGTAATTGACCAGCGCCCGTTCATGCTCATGCCACATGACGGTATGAGCTACTTTCAGCGTGGCTATTCCCAAAATGTCGCATGGCTTGTGTTCTTGGCCGCAACTCGACCGGAGGCGGCTGGGAACGCGTTCAACGCTGGAGATGAGCAGGTATTAAGCGCACATAGAGTCGCCGAAATTATTATTCAAGAGCTTGGTTCATCTATGCAGTTAATTGGCATTCCTGCTGAATTCTGTCGCAATATATATCCGCTGGCTGAAAAGGCCCCCCTTATCTTGGACATGTCCAAGGCACGTAATCTACTGGGGTATCGAGATATCGTAAATGCTGAGGATGCAACGCGAATTACAGCTCGCTGGTACTTCGAGAATCCAGTCNCGCCCGACTTTGANGCAAATGCGGTGATTCCGGCTGCGGGATCATTTGATTATGAGGAAGAAGATCGACTGCTAGGCTTTTGGCAAAATGCTGTCGATGGGATACATGCTGAATTTAAATTAACTGATGCAAGTTGAANTTTTANNGTANCTAACCCAAAATAACACGACGCGTCTTAAATAAATNTGGCGTGTGATGCCAACTCCTNTTTCTGAAGATCAGTTNTTTTTGATGTTTTGAATACTGTTATACTTCTTTTTACGTCCCACAATAAAGGGAACCCGCANCAATAATGATGAAAAAGGGCTACGCCGCAAGGCAAAGGCCCAGTTATGATGCACCTATTGATTNCAAGTTACCGCAAGACAGCCCTTCANTACATGAGTAGAAAAAATTAGAGAACAGGAGTGGGAATAAAATGACAGAATCATTACTCAACACCCGAATAACGCAAATGCTTGGCGCCAAATACCCAATATTTGGATTTACACATGCAATCGATGTAGTGGTAGAGGTCTGCCTTGCCGGCGGGATAGGTGTNTATGGCGGAACTCGAANCACTCCTGAAGAAATTACTCAAGCCCTGACGGAAATTAAGTCACGGGTTGGAGATTTGCCATTCGGCATAGATTTAGTCCTTCCAAAGAACATGCCAGAGAAAAACAATCGGGAAGATATTGAGGCGCAATTACCAGACGCCCATAGGGATTTCGTTGACCATCTGTACGAAAAGTANGATGTCCCCCGTGACAATATGCCAGGCGCNCGCTCTCGATTTGTTCGCTCTGAAGAANTTGCCCGNAATCAATTAGATGCCGTCCTGCGTTCAGACGCAAAAATATTTGCTATGGGGGTCGGTTCACCGCCTGAAATGGTTGGAGCGGCAAAGGAATATGGCAAATTTGTCTTATCTCTGGTGGGCGCCCCTCGCCATGCCCAACATGCGCTAAACGCAGGCGCAGACATGATAGTGGCACAGGGTTACGATGCGGGCGCCCATACAGGGGAAATAGGCACGTTTTCGTTAGTCCCGCAGATAGTCGACTTAGTGGCTGGGAAGGTTCCAGTACTCGCTGCCGGTGGGGTGGCTACTGGACGGCATATCGCGGCGGCACTTGCCTTAGGAGCAGACGGCGTCTGGATGGGTACTCCATGGCTAACTACCAAAGAACACAACACCTCTCCAAAAATGCTNAATCAGTTNTTAAANGCNGGATCAAACGACACAGTCAGATCACGATCNGATAGNGGNAAAACCTTAAGAATGATTAAGTCAGCATGGAGCGAAGAATGGGAGACCGAAGGAAACCCCAAACCTTTAGAAATGCCTTATCACGACATCCTCGTTGGTGACCTGCTCGGATCAATTGGCCGAAACGAGATAGAACCTTTGATGCATCAGCCNGCAGGGCAAGGTATCGCATTTTTCAATGAAGTAAGGACCGTNCGAGAAACGATGGATACNTTTGTGAAGGATGCTACTGCNGTATTAGATCGTTCAAGCTAGTTGACTAAAAAATTCAATCACAGANANANCGAATACGAACTTAGNCACTACTCTTTTTTAAGATTTGATGAGTAAATGTCACCTGCGTTTCCTTTAACAAGTCTTGCACCGGTCTCATAAACCTTGATTTCGACATCGANCGTGTGAATAGTGCCCGCAAAATAGAANGGAGCATCGTAGCTCGTTGTTGTCGGCGAGAGCTCATCACCTCCAATTGACGCTACCGANCCCGTACTACCCAATCCTCGCATAATCAATGGGATATTTAATANTCCGACCTCGTCGCCATCAACAAGCAACGTAACTCGNCCTTCACCACCTATTCCTTCACCTTCGAATCGTGCACTGACGGTGCATTNNCCAGNCGGAAGTTCACGCTGCGATNTGCCAGTCAGAATTTCAGTAAAGCAGTTGTAGTCAAACTGTAGCCGGTTGTCCTTNACATACAAACTNANTCCGGACGTATGCGACCCGCGCGCGAAAATAACTCCTTCTTCATCTGAGTCTTGTCGTTCAATCACAGCATCGAGAGTCCACTCACCAATCCCTAGCGGTGGAGCTATGCTTCCCGGAAGTCGATCTACGGGAGGGGTATAGTGATACTTCAGTCCATCGTGTATCCCGCCAGGTTTTTTACTTATGCCGGTGAGTTGAAAGCTCCGGTCATCGATTGGCAGGACTCCGTTTCTACCAGCTTCAATCCACCAAAGATCGATAAGCTCCCGAAGCTTCTCTGGCTCTGCATCGGCTAAGTTATTGCATTCCGANAAATCCACGTCAAGATGATACAGTTCCCATTCTTCATCACTAATGGGATCATTTTTAACNTGACGGGCTACGGCTTTCCAGCCGTCAGCCCATATAGCTCGGTGACCGAACATTTCGAAATACTGCGGTCCTCTATCAGTCGAAACATCCGGATCGTCAAACGTATACGCAAAGCTATTGTCCGGAATAGGCATTTGTGGATAACCCTGGTAGGAATCTTTCGGAGAGATATCCAAAACATCAAGAAGCGTTGGAACAATATCAGTCACATGAGTGAATTGATGCCGAACACCACCTACATTCTTAATCCTCTCTGGCCAATGAACGAGTAGCGGATCTCTTACACCACCTGCATGCGTGGTGCTTTTATACCATTTAAGGGGGGTGTTCCCTGCTTGAGCCCAGCCCCAAGGATAGTTCGGGTCACTTCTCGGTGTTCCAATGTCAGGTAAGACTTCATCAATATTATCGAGATCATCAAGATAGGGGTGTGAATACCTTTCACCAGCAGAAATACCCTGTGGCCCTCCCTCTTGGCTGGCTCCGTTGTCAGCCATTAGCAAAATAATGGTATTGTCAATTTCTCCAGCNCGATCGAGATACGTGATTAAGCGTCCTATCTGATCATCGGTGTGATCTAAAAATCCNGCGAATGCTTCCTGCAGCTTGCACGCGAGTTTTTTGGCACCATCAGAAAGATCGTCCCAGGCGTCAACTCCAGGATTTCGAGGTGCCAGTTGAGTACCTTCTGGAATTATTCCAGATTCGATTTGTCGTGCAAACCACTCATCACGTACNGCATCCCATCCNTGGTCAAATTTTCCTTTGTACTTCTCAAGGTATGATTNCGGTGCTTGGTGAGGCGAGTGTGTTGCACCGAAGGCAAGGTAAAGAAAAAATGGCTGATTTGGGTAGATTGATTTATTGTTTCGAACGAAGTCAATGGAATGATCGATGAGATCTTCATTTAGGTGATAGCCCTGCTCAGGTGTTTTTGGTGGGTTGACGTGATGATTGTCTTCCGTTAAATCCGGATAGAATTGATCAGTCGCGCCTCCGAGAAATCCATAATACCTATTGAATCCTCGCTGAAGGGGCCAGTCAGTGAACGGGCCAGCAGCGGACCTCTCCTCCTTTGGATTGAGATGCCACTTACCTACTGCAAANGTTGCATAACCTTCGTCACGCAACATTTCGCCGAGTGTCGCCGCATGGCGAGTGACAGCCGCACGCATGTTCGGAAACCCAGGATCGTAGTCNGCAATTCCTCTCATGCCAACGGCATGGTGATTCCGGCCNGTGAGCAAACTCGCGCGAGTAGGCGAGCACAAAGCTGTAGTATGAAAATTTGTATATTGGAGACCACCAGCTGCGAGTTTATCTATGTGTGGAGTCTCAATGGTCGACCCATAACAGCCAAAATGACCAAAACCAGTATCATCAAACAACATAATAACTACGTTTGGCGTCTTTCCGTCATGACTGGATGGNACGGGTGGCCACCANGGATCTGAGTCTTTCAAAGTCTTTCCGATTTTTCCCTGAAATTCTGGTTCCTGAGTCATTAATTTNCTCCTNATCGGGACGCGAGAGAAACTCGCAAGTANCCGAATGTTGTGCGATACATTGCGAAAATTGTAATGTAATATNCTTTAACAAATCGACGGATAATTGTCTGCACAAAAATNANCAAATTGGTAAGGAGCTANTGTGACTAAATCCNCTGAGTCTATTTTTGACGGACTGAAGATTCTTGAGTTCGGCCGATTCGTAGCTGGTCCCTATGCGGCAGAACTATTTGCTCACGGCGGAGCAGATGTAATTAAANTAGAACCCACCGATGGCGACGCTACACGTTTCAATGCACCNATATTTCCAGGTGAAGGCAAACAGTACATTATCAAGGCACGTGGAAAACGAGGTTTACCGGTAGATTTNGCCCACCCTGATGGACGAGCAATTGTTAAAAAAATCGCGGCAGACTGTGATGTAATTGTTTCAAATATGAGACCCGGAGCNCTAACCCGCTACGAATTAGATTACGAAAGTCTGAAATCGATCAACCCCAGAGTAATAGTGGGCGAGATTAGTGCGTTCGGTGATAAGGGTCCTTACGGCGGACTTGCTGGAGCAGATTTTCAGGCACAGGCCGCCTCAGGTTTAGTTCTTTCAGCCGGAGCATTTGATGGCGATTCTCCGCAATTCGTAGATGCATTTCTAACCGATTATATGGCGGGAACCTTGCTCGCATTCGCCATATCCTCTGCTCTTTGGCGCCGCGAGAAAACNGGACTAGGGCAAGAAGTATCGACAACTCTTTTTCANGCCGGACTGGCTTTACAGCACGGAAATGCAAATATATTCGAAGCGGTTGATAGTTGGAAAAGAGAGTTTGTTGACTGGATAGAGGAAGAACAGCCAGATCCTCGNGTTGCAGCACAGAAACGTCGAGCACTTAGTGGTACAACCGTTGTTGGTGGACTCTACAAAACGCTAGATGAACGGTACATCGCTCTCGGATCAAGTCGAGCTGGCTTAAAGAAGCTTCTACCTGCTCTAGATCTAGACGANCCCTTTATATCTGANCCNAACTGGACGATGCCNGATAACCCTGCCCCGCACTTCGACCTNCTTAAAGCTAGGATCCGAGTTGAAATTTCGAATCGGACAAGCTCCGAACTAGGTANAACATTGTCCACGAACGGAATAGCGTTCTCGATCCTAGAATACCTTGAAGAAGCCATGCTTGGAGCTCAAGCTAACGAAAGCGGATTTGTGTACACGGCCGATCACCCAGCGGTAGGACCAATGATTATGCCGCAAGCACCNGTCACTTTCGGGCGNGATACATACTCAGCATCCAATAGTTCACCACGGTTTGGAGAACATACNCGNAAAATATTGGATGAGTTAGGATTCTCGGATTCAGAAATAACCGACNTAATTAATTCTGGAGTAGTGGCGGAGACCCTTTCGGATTCTGCTCAAGGTAGTTGAGCTAAATTAAAAACGACTTGCCTCTACCTAGTTCTTATCATTTACGCTGAGTTATATCAACCTCAACTGAATATATGAGTCCTGTAAATGCAAANGGGGCTTGATAAAGATTTGTAATCGGGGATAGCACGTCTTTTCCTATATCCACTCCATTCTTCTGAGCATTCCGGTTCATTGGCACAGTAACCGCCCCTATTGAGTCTCCGTCGCAAACTAACGTAGCGATACCGCCACGCCCAGTAGGGTTGTATACAAACGTGACACCGATCGTCATACGTCCTTCTGTCTGTGGTAAGCTCGCCGATCCTATNGTGGATTTNCCCACGGCATTATGGGCAAAGCACAATCGTTCGTCCTGTACATANAGAGAGAACCCATCAATAACATTTCCTTGCGAGTACACTACCCCTTCAGTCTGGCGGTCNATGAGCTGTATATCGGCGAGCAACGACCAATCTCCCTTTCCTACTTGTGGCGCCAATGAACTCGGAATATGAGACANTGGGTTAGCAAATCTATAGTGCAAGTTCTCGTGAAACGCTCCAGGATGTCCGCTCACNCCACCNGNNTTAATTGAAGCATCTGCTAATGGAAGCACACCATATCGCCCGGCCTCAACCCACCACATCTCGATGAGCTCCCGAAGCTTCTCCGGTTCGTCTANCGCCAAGTTATTCGTTTCAGAAAAATCCTCAGACAAGTTGTATAGTTCCCACTCATCGTCGTCATAACTAGTATTCGGTTGATGTCGAGTAACCGCTTTCCAACCGTCGTGCCATAGTCCTCGATGACCGTTCATCTCAAAGTATTGAACTGGTTTCCTAGAGATGATTTCATTTGAGTCAAAGCTATAGGCAAAACTCGTNCCGGAAATNGGCAACTGGTCATATCCCTCATACCTAGCCTTAGGTTGTACATTCAGCATTTCAAGAATCGTTGGCGNAATATCACTTACATGATGGAATTGCTCCCTGATCTCACCGTCCGGCTGGATACCGTCCGGATGATGAATAATCAACGGNACTCGAATACCTCCGCCGTGGGTGTCGTGCTTGTACCACCTCAGNGGTGTGTTCCCCACCTGGGCCCAACCCCACGGGATATCGGTGAAACTCCGCGGACNACCAACGTCGTCCAACACATTTTGCATCTCCGTCATATCTTCTTGAATTAATCTCCGACCCCGTGATTCAATAGCCGTCTTCCCATCANTCGATGCGCCGAGACCACCACCCGATCCAAGGTACATNACACCGGTAGGACCACCACCCTGACTAGTCCCATTATCTGCNGTNAGTAAAATAATCGTATTNTCAAATTCATCAATCGATTTTANNTACGTCACAAGTCGCCCAATTTCNGCGTCTGTATGATCTAANAAACCAGCCCANGTTTCCTGTAGTCGACACANNAAAGTTCGTTCATCGNTACTGAGTTCAGACCAAGCCTTTACACCCGGATTACGAGGCGCCAGNCTTGTATTCGGTGGAATTATTCCAAGCTCAATTTGATTATTAAAGTAGCGTTCTCGAATGACGTCCCAACCCTCATCAAACTTTCCTTTATATTTTTCGATATATGACTTAGGTGCCTGATGTGGCTCATGCATGGCACCNGGAGCAAAGTACATAAAAAATGGNCTGTTNGGATGAATTGATTTTTGATCATTAACAAATTCGATCGCGTGGTCGACCATATCCTCCGTAACGTGATATCCCTCCTCCGGTGTCTTAGGCGGATATACCGAATGATTGTCATAGGTCAATTCTGGATAAAATTGATCCGTCGCTCCTGGCAAAAATCCATAAAATCGATCAAATCCACGTTGAAGNGGCCAACCATGTCGAGGTCCCGCNGCAGANTTTTCCTCAGCAGGATTAAGATGCCATTTNCCNAGNGCATAGGTGGAGTAACCTTCCTCCCTNAGAATTTCAGCCAACGTTCCGGCATGTCGACTNACCAANGCACGTCGGCTGGGNAAACCCATATCGTGTGCATTNGCGAGCGCACCCATTCCCACGGCGTGATGATTACGACCAGTTAACAACGATGCTCTTGTTGGAGAACACAAGGGAGTTACGTGAAAATTATTGTAACGAAGACCGCCTGAAGCTAGTAAATCTATGTTCGGGGTGTCAATTGTTGAACCATAGCAACCAAAGTTACCAAACCCAGTATCATCTAACAGAATTACCAAAACGTTAGGCGNNGNTCCGTCNTGTGTGTTAGGNCGANTCGGCCAGTCAGGCTCTGAATCCGAAAAGGTACGGCCAATTTTTCCTCGAAAATTGTCACTNTTTAGCATNAATCTCCGATCTAGAATCGCCCGGGCGACTCATNTTTGAAAATGATAAAACAGTGATGGAATCAGTCACNCACATNTGTTTTTNTAGGNAAAGNAAACAGCGGAGAATGCAAAGNTCGCATNNCTCCACTATTTGCTTTATTTATCAGTTCCGACCGAACTGGCGATCCATAGCNGCTTCAACCTGATCAGTNCTTGTTCCAATTGAGTTTGCAGGNGTCCANGTAAATTCCAAGACAGTGTTGTAATGTGCACCAATTGCNGACAAGGTGGCTACATCATCNGTTTCCACGATCATAATATTTGGATTTTCCCAAGCAGTNGTGATTGCCGAGTACGAAGCAACTATNTTNCTTGCAAAGCTTCCCTGCCTTGAGGCAACTACACGAGCTTGGAAAGCCGCCTGCGCCTCTGCTGTCGTTCCATTATCTTCGGCATCCGCAAAGCGNTGAACTTGCGCAGCTGCAACCGTGTAGTACCCAATATATAACGTCATCCTTCTCCCTCATTTCTATATATGNCNGATTAAACAATGAAGGCGAAGATACCACATTGCACCCTGACTTGATTGAACAAATNTATATTCAGATGAAATNACGAAAGAAGANCTCGGNAGGAAAGGAGAATNCCAACCGNCNNANGCACAAANCCCATAGTTAAAATTAANCTTTCAGANNGATTCGCNNCAATTCACACGTCNGTGAGCTAAAGTTATNTNACGAAGNGAGGTGNNATATGAAAATGACCGGTGGCCAGGCCTTGGCACATTCTCTNCGAGTAGAAGGAATCGACACCTTATTTGCNCTNCCCGGCATACAACTAGACTANCTATTCGANGCTTTGTGGGAACTACGCGATGAGTTCACTATTTACCATACNCGNCACGAGCAAGCNACCGGCTACATGGCTGATGGCTNTGCGCGTTCNACCGGAAAGCCGGCGGGATTCATCGTTGTTCCGGGTCCCGGTGTTTTAAATACCACGGCTTCGCTCTCGACTTCATATGCGTGCTCGTCACCGGTAATGTGTATTACAGGTCAGATCGATACTCCACTAATCGATCAAGGGATCGGAGCTCTACACGAAATAAATGATCAAGTAGGACTTTTATCCCACTTAACCAAGNNGTCGGAACGTGGTAATTCACCGTCAGAAATCCCGTCGATGGTGAGACGAGCAAATCGAGCATTGAAAGAAGGNCGGCCACGGCCNGTGTCTATTGAAGTCTCACCGGATGTGCTATCCAGTATTGGAGATGTGACNCTTCTTGAACCGGAGCACCTAAGTAACCGTGACATACAAANAGTTGATGANGCATTAATTGATCAGGCGGCTGAATTATTAGGTAAGGCTGAAAATCCTGTAATTTGTGCTGGTGGCGGCGCCCTGACCTCTGAAGCTTGGGAAGAAATTCAAGAATTATCTAAAATACTCAACGCGCCGGTGCTTATGACNTCAAATGGAAGAGGAATCATAGATGAGCGGTTGGCATATGGCGTTTCCGGGAGATTCGCTACAAATAAACTTGTTCCTGAAGCTGACGTGATTTTTGCAGTTGGAACTCGTTTTGCCATGGCCTCAAACATGGGCTTGGGTGGTGGCGTTAATGTCCAAGGAAAATTAATTCAATGTGACGTTGACAGTGACGAAATTGGCAGAAACTATCCAGCTGCCATCGGACTTCAAACNGACGCAAAGCTAGCCGTCGCCGCCTTATGTNACGCTTTGCCAAAATACAACACCATTCGTGATTCACGTGAGACAGAATTAACTAATCTCAAGNCCGCACAAACAGAAGCTATGAACGTAATGAACTGGCAGGCGGCAATGTCCCAAGCTATCAGGAAAGCCATTCCTGATGATGGGATCGTGGTGTCTGAAAGTACGCAAGTGGGGTATTTCATACAGGGNGGCGGATTCCCTGTTTACAACCCTCGCACNATGATAACGAGCGGTTATCAAGGAACGCTAGGGTATGGGTATCCAACGGCGCTTGGNGTACAGGTGGGTAATCCCGATAAAGTAGTCGTTTCAGTAAATGGNGACGGCGGATTTATGTANAACGTGCAGGAACTTTCGACTCAAGCCGAATTTGAAATACCACTTATCACTCTGGTATTTGCTGATGGTCTTTTTGGAAATGTCAAAAGAATTCAGGAAGAAAAATACAATGGNCATGGAATGTCGACGAAGTTAAACAATCCTGATTTTGCAGCTCTTGCCGAACTGTTCGGCGTAGCAGGATATCGGGCAAATACCGCNGAAGAACTATTCAGCACTCTCACAACTGCAATCGAAAATCGAAAACCTGCGCTTATTGAGGTNACTCAGCCACCAACACCAGAGCTCTCCTCCTTGATGGTAATGAAGCAGGAGCCNCCTCGACCAATTGTGAACATAGCCTAAATANACAAAAACTCTANAGGAATTGGTTAAGTAAATAGGTGCCATCGGTCCAAGTCGGCTCAGATTCCAAGTGCTCCATTATCTGTAAAAATGACTCGTGCTGTTCAGGCCGATTGGCGTTAGCGACATATGCGTCTTTACTCTCGAAAACTGCTACTCCGAGCATGTAGTCTTCTTCNTCCGGCTGCATCAGTAACCATGCCACCATTCCTTCAGGTGGGGTTTCACGTATGTCGTCAAAAAGCGCAACAAGATTGTCTTGATGGCCCTCTTTGACATTCATCTGAGCTATTGATCCATAGTACATGTACGTTTCCTCTCTTTATAACAAATCGATATCTACTTGCAATCGATTCTAAATGTTCAGTCTTAACACAGTACTCCAAACTTCAATATTTAGTAACGAGAAATCTGGTCAAGAATCCGAAGTTTCTCATAACGGGANGACTTATCAAACCAGTCTNCAAATTCAATGTAAAAATCATCTAACGACAATCCAAACGCNNTCTTAAATGCCTGTTGATAGCCAANATAAGCGACNTTGGGATAAAACNCTTTAAGGAACGCGTCGTTCGTACCTGAATAATTGATTANCCATGCGACACCCCATATACCCATGTCATACATGATGACTCCTCCGCAGCCACACTCATGTCGATCCAATGCATCTTTATCTGCTCGACTATGTGNNTTNAACAGAGTGAAGCCCCAACGGTNATAGGTGTTCTGAGCACTTTCAAGTGTTTGCGACATAGCACCGCTGAAATCACTCCAACCCNTCTTGTCAGCAAAATANTGGGCAAAATACTCAGCTGTCCCTTCCTCAAGCCAAAGCGGTCCATTACCCAGCTCACANAGCACATTCTCCTCATCTGAACACCGGCTGGAATGNGGATGAACCACATGNGCACTTTGCCAGACATGCACGTACTCGTGNAGAGTCATCTTCCGGATCANTCCATCTTNATGAGCGGCCTCAGGTGCGCTATAAGTAAAGTATTGAACTCTGACNGGTGACAANGCTGCCGGCGTCTCATGCAANGCGCCACAGCAATCATCGAATGTCTTGTAATANGCTTCNTTATATTCTCGACACGAGTCATAATCCGTGTCGCTGTACCGTTCCAAAAACAAGCAGGATTGTGACGCCACNTACTCTACGTCAGGCTCACCATATCTCACAAGAATATTCATGATTGGTCCCCAGTTACCCAGCATCTCAGCGCCATAAATTTCAGCTTCGCGAATTGCATCAATAATCGCTGCATCAATTTGTGCTCCAGCAACAAAATACGGCTCATCGTCACTCTTACNTGCATTAATCAGGCATCGCACGTAATCATTCTTTGGTGTTTGNAGTAAATATTCACGATCGCTAAAGGATCCCNGACATTTGGCTTCTGCATAAACCGGCAATGTACTCCGGCTTGGTTCGGTTTTTATAAAGTTCGGAAATTCCGGACATGGAACGCTCGTCCAAATATTGCATCCCGGCCCCGTATTGTCTGAAACGGCCTTGCGAAAAGAATTTAATTCTTCCTGCCGCGGGTCATTTCCCGAAATCTGGCCATCGTGCTCGCGATCANCATCATCATGGTCGNGANCATCATCATCGTCGTGAGCATCATCATGGTCGTGANCATCATCATCGTCGTGAGCATCATCATGGCCGCGATCATCNTCATTTCTCTGCTNAATTNGCGTGCTACTTAGTGAATCAAANGTCTCAAGAATATAGTCACCATCAGGCGGGGACAAAACCGTAGCAACAGTGTCCTCGTATAGCCGGAAGGCCAAAGGCAAACTCGAACGAAGCTCCCGTGAAGACTCAATATTCCACTCCTCATTAGCTGACACACCTGCAACCTCGAACATATCCCAGGCTGCNAGAATCATCCAAAANGCAAATTCCGTAGCAATAACTCGATTGTATCCCTCGGGATCGAAGTCCATGATTTCCTCATAAGACTCAATGTCATAGTGTCCATTAGAAATTGCTTGTTTCATCGCCAGATTTAACGTGGAATCTGGATCCTGCCAGTTCCAATCCTCCGGAAAAGCAAACCGAAAGCCCTGATCGGTCAGCGTATGAAGAAGATGCTCTATAACTTCAATAATTTGTGAATCTTTCTCACTNACATCCTTTTCCCAAATATAGTCAATATGATTATGGGTAAATTCAGATGCATCGTCTGACAATCGATCGGCAAGCAAGGGGTATCCAGGTGGCTCTCCCCCGTAATGGTCCGGGTTGGAATAACCTATTCTTTGATAAACATAACGAGTNTTGAGATGAAAGCGAAGNTCATCACGCCGCATTGAGTCTATTTGCTGTGTGTCCCGCCACATATTCTCAAGTGTGCGAGCGATCTTTGTGACAATTTCNTCTGACACACCATCTAGTGCAAAAAGTCGGATTCCATGGACATCCATATGTCGGTTGAAGGGAGCATACTTCTCATCCACGTATAACATTCCTGATTCGTCAGAATCCTGATCGGATTGCTGACTGGTTGGAGACGATCCGTTGGTTCCACTTTGAATCTGTTGCGATTGACTGGTTGGAGTNGGGTCAGTGGTTCCACTTTGCATCTGTTGCGATTGGTTAGACGGCGTGGCCTGTCGCAGTGCGGCATCTGATNCATCTGTAGAGCATCCAACAATAAGGACTGACAACATCAAAAACAGCAAGAGTCGAAATCGCTTAAGTGCGTGCGTCATTGATCTACTNTATCGAAAAAAGTGGATAAGAAAACACACGGTCTTCAATCAGTTAATGAATAACTTCGAATGTGTAGTTCAACCAGCTTTTGTGAAGGTCAGATCGAAATCGTAGTTTGATCTAACATTTACACTCTCCCTCACAATTACANTGGGCACTTGAAGGCGGCACATCCAATGCCGGATTCCTATCGAAAAAACCAGAGGGCCGTATTGAAAATCCAGTGTATGCCACAGGCATGACTGGCCAATCCTCCAGTCTTGGAATGTGGTTGTGGCCAAATGTGTACCAAATGACTACATCTTTGTCTTCNAGATTCCTATTGCCGCTCATCCACTTGGGAAGACCATCCCCGCCTGCATGTTGGTTCGGATAATTTCCTGCAGCAAACATTTCGTCCCTGTCATACTCAGTCGCCCACATATGCCCTGTCATGAACGCGGCTCGTTTCATAATGACTGCATCATCATGATGGAATGGGAGAACATTCTCGCCAGGTGCGATTTTATAGCTGACTGGCTCACCCATATAGTTATGGCTGGAATGATTAGCCACTGTCCAGTAACGCGCAGCAAACGGGTCGACTTTTCTTGGGAAATCATTTTCCTCAGAGAGTACCGTTTTCTTTACTGAGAATGCGTTTCCATGTTGATTGTCAGCACTGATGGGATCGCGAACCGTGTCCACTTCATAAACTGAGTTTTGTTGGCCATCAACCATCATGTCGAGCCGTACATTGAAGTAGTGCTGATGATTATGAGCTACAACTTGTGGGGCAACCAGAGTTCCATTCTTTGGCTTCACATTAGGTGGNACAGCGGAAGAATTAACGACACCAGTCAGTTTGACTTGATAATCAATACTTCCATCCTGATAAAAGTACCAAAAGAANCCGTATTCATAGTTGCCGACAGTTGTGAAAAATGAAATGACAAGTCGTCTCGAGCGACGGACCTCCGTTTCNCCGATTCGGTTATCTGTATGCTTCCACAGGACACCNAAGTCTTCCTCATGCATGCAAATCACATTCTTCTGAACACCCGCTTTACCGGTGATGTCGTATAGTGCCACATCGAAATAGTAGATTTCTCCAAGACAATCGCAGCCCAGTTCCAGGGAATTGGCACACTTGCCAATCCCGACCTCGCCAGAATCAAAAACCTGTTTCTTGTAATGATCATTTGTAGGGTCGCCNTATGGAACGACCATTTCAGATAATGCCCCTCGGTAAAGAATGGGGCGTAATTTGCCACGATCCTCATAGGTTACGTTATGAATCACCAGACCTTCTCGNGGAGTATATCCAACACGAAGCTGCCACTTCTGCCACTTCACTTCATTCCCTGTCACTGTAAAACTCGGACCCTCAGGTTGTGTGATTTCAATTGGTTTCAGATCCTCCCGAAACGAATCTTGATATCTAGCGGCGTANTTACCATCATCTGGTGGAATTGGCACGACGCCGAAGTCTTGAATTTCAAAAATCTCATTCTTATTGAGATCGATGATGACCGAAAGGCCTTCTATCGGCCTGGCATAGCCATTGTCTGTAGGCTCACTCCGGACCCAGGATCTACCGACTGCAAGTCGTTTTCCCTCTTCCGATTTGTTTCCAAAATTAGAAATAGGCCAAGGATCAATCATGACAAGATCAGGATTGGTGATGCCCCGCTTGTTAAGTGCTTCGACAAATCTTGGGTCATGCTTAATTTTACTTTCAAANTGGAGAAAGTTAGTCTCATGGTCACCAAAAATAAACGCTGGCTGTACACCCGTGATGTGTTCCGACGTCAGTACCTCATCAGTATCCAAAGACACCACAAACTCATATACGCCGCCACTCTTTGGATTAAGT
This sequence comes from Chloroflexota bacterium, assembly GCA_002701625.1. The sequence continues at coordinate 3,076 of NZWK01000050.1, read as the reverse complement.
GCGACTANAAATGCCTCACGGGGAACTTGATTTTCTGGGCGATAGTTTAATATCTGATCCTTATCAGGTTCTCGCAACACAATCGTCTCAAAAAGTGGGTTCTCACCTAAATTATCATCGGTCCTGACGATCGCAGCTGCTCTGTCAATTTCCTCCACCGAAAGAGGATCGAGGGGATGCTGGGCGAGTTCCTCAGCCACAGTCTGTTGTACTTTGTCACCTACTACCATTTGAAACTCCTCACTCAATCATGTTTCGTCTAAACAGTGTATGTGAAAACACAAAAAATTTTGGTCAAAACGTAGAATCTGTATGGCCAGTAGATACNCCATCCCTAGAATGCTTCTCAGTTCACAGGTCGATTGAGTCCTATAGCTGCACTAATACCAATTATGAGTCCGATAGCGTTCGATGCAGCNACGCTAAGATCCGTGACTGTGTTCAGGAAAAGAGCACAAGCTATGCCAATAATGATTCCAGCTATTTGTCCAAGTTTCATAACTAGATTCTATGCCGAGTGAGCAATACACATAAATACTGGCACCCAACCGTATAGTGAAATATTGACTTTAACTAACTACTCCAGAAAAGTCTGGGTGTCACCACCCAGACATTAACTACTCGACGCACTGGATACTATTCTGCTCTCCGAAGAGTCGTCACCCCAAGTACTAACATGACAAGCATGAAGAGGGGCCATACCATCTCTCCGTAAGCATCGTCACCAACGCCACCAATACCAATGGCCAAGAATCCGATACAACCTAGTAGTCCGAGCAATCCCGAAAGTATTTTGTTAAAAAATTCTTGAAGGTAATAACCGAAGCCAGTAAAAGCTAGGCCAAGGAACAGAGATGCCCAAACGAGTCGCCCAACGGCTTCCCGTCCGCCGTCATTTCCCACGGATGCGAACGAGTCAGCAACCATTCCCCCTGCTGTGGAAATCACTATTATAAGCAGCCCGATTTGNGCCATTTCCTTGCCGATACCAGTTGGCATAGCATCCTTGGTTCGCATAAAAGCGATTGGGACCGACAACAGAATCCAACTCGCAATCAGCTCCATTTGTAACGTAGATATAATCTCTAAACCACCTAATATCAGGTAGACAATCAAGGGTCCCAGACCTGCCACTATAAAAAAAGTGCCCGTAATCGTATTTGATTTCATANTTCTCCAGCTTTCCACCCCCGGAGCCGCATCTTGGATATGGTATANCAAGANGNAAAGGTCAGGGTTAGAACACCCTGACCTTTNCCTCAGTTATCGCTANCTGGTAATTACTCCCTTCTGAGAGTAATTACACCCATCGCAATAATAAGTAGCATCCAGATAGGCATTACCACCATTAGTAGTGAATTCTCGTCCTGGTCGGTACCGCCAATACCAAGTACGAGGAACCCGACTACACCAAGAAGCATCAACAAACCCGAGACAACAACCGGAAATGCTTTCTCCAGATAGTATCCGAGGCCCAGAAAGAATGTACCAATCATCATTGTTGACCAAAGTAACTGACCAATAGTATTACGTGCCGCATCGTCACCAGCAGCTGCAAAGGCGTCAGCTACCATGCCACCACCAAAAGCAACAATCGTGACTAGCACACCAATCTGAGCCATTTCCTTGCCCGTGCTGGCTGTCATGGTGTTGGTTGTCCGCATATACGCTATCGGTATAGAAAGGAGCAACCAACTTGCTATCAACTCAGTCTGCTGAGTCGTTAGTACATCCAGCCCGTCGGGGCTTAGGGCCATATAAATCAATAGTGGCGTTACACCGCCCACCAAAAAAAAGAGGCCTGTAATGGTATTTGAGTTCATACTTCTCCAGCTTTCTACCCCCGGAGCCGCACGTCTGTGGTTGCTAGGCCACACATGAAATTGCCTGTTAAGCCTACCACAAACATGACTATTTACGTCAAGTACAGCGTTCACAAAATCTTATGAATATTGGCCAGAAGACTCCACCAATATTTCACGACTCCCACTGCCGTGTATTTATCTAGCCACTTACCGCCGTGCAATGCGTATTCTTGAAATTCCTTAAATACCAAAAGAAGCATGAGTAAAATGAAAATACTCCGAGCACTCAATATGGTTTTTGAGAAATAGTGTCTGGTAAACGCAATTGCAATGACCCAGAATTCGAATACATTCGGGAAAGCCAATAGGATCCATCGATTGCCAATAACTTCAAAAATAAGTACTCCGATAATCCTGTATGCAAACAGCAAAACCGCAATACGACGGTATGGCTGTTCCCATCTCAGTGAGACCCAAAGAAAGGTTGCCATATAGGTGAGATCCAACCATTTATCTAGCGCCTGGTAGTTCCCTACTCCACCCATGTCTAGAAGGTTCATCAAAAAAAGGTCAGATAAATCGATTACAACAGCGAGTATCGAACCGACAAGCATCCAGCGCAAAATAAGCAAGGCACCCAGAATTCGAACAGCAGAAATAATTAGTTCTTCAGTTGTCATAAGTTAATGCTAAGTGATCTAATGGTGGGCCCCGTGGGGGTCGAACCCACGACCTGCGGATTAAGAGTCCGTTGCTCTACCACTGAGCTAGAGGCCCAAGAGCAGTCTATTACTGACTAAACCTAAAATCTAGCTAGTTCCAAAAGTTGTAGAAGCTAGAAGGACACAGACAAAATAAATTTTCATCGAATATTGGACATAATCTCAAACATATTTATTATGATTGACTCATGCACGATAGAGAAGATCAACGCTTGGAGTTCCATAGGTGGCTGCGGCTACGCACTGAGTACCAAGATCCTAATCCTACTCCTACTCCTGATTTATACTCGGATGATGAACTGTTCACAGCCATGCTAAAAGCGATGCGCGGAGCGGATATGCAACTAGCTCGAGTGCGACCGGCACCATATGACGTTGACACTGTTTGGCTAGAAAATCTTATGAAAGAAGCTCAGGCGCGGAGTACTCGCTTGAAGTCTAACGCCGTAAATCTCTGGAATCATGGCAAGTATCTAAGGCTCAGAGAAATTGCAAATGAACGAATTGAAGGCAAGAGGGACACCGGTTTCCGGCATAACCTGTATTCAC
>NZWK01000049.1 GCA_002701625.1 Chloroflexota bacterium | reverse complement strand
CTCAGATATAGCTAATGAGGAATTTTCTGAATCAATTGAGGTGTCTTTAGTTTCTCCTGATGAGCTGGTGGAACCTGACTTATCCGTCAGACTTGGCCCATCAGCCGCTCCTGCAGTGAGAAAGTTTGCTCGTGAATTGGGTGTTGAACTCGATTTGGTTACTGGTTCAGGTGACGGCGGCAGAGTTACTGAGGACGACATAAAACTCGTCGTTCGAAGGCGTTCCCTTGATGTGAATCCGCAACCGTCGAACGAAACAAAAAAAATGCCTGATTTCAGCGTTTTTGGTGATGTAAACCGTGTTCCGATGAGCCGTTTGAGGCGGACAATTAGTAGAAATATGTCTTTGAGCTGGACGACGATCCCGCATGTAACCCTTCAGCACTCAATTGATATTACTGAAATGGAAAATATTCGCCAGAAATATAAAGCACAGGCCAAGGAGGCTGGCGGTCAGCTAACGATCACCGTTTTTATGTTGAAAATTGTGGCCGCTGCACTCAAGGCAAACCCATTGATGAATTGCAGCCTTGATCCGGAGAAGGACGAAATAATTTATAAGAATTACGCGCATATCGGGGTGGCGATAGATACGGAGCGAGGCTTAGTAGTACCGGTTATTCGTGACGTAGATAAAAAGAGTATTATCGATCTTTCAGTGGAACTCACAAATCTCGGTGCACGGGCTCGAAAAAACGAGCTTTCACTTGATGATTCTCAGGGTGGTACTTTCACCATAACTAATCTCGGTGGGTTTGGCACCGAGTTTTTCTCTCCTGTTATCAATTACCCTGAGGTGGCGGTACTTGGAGTTGGAAGAAGTCGACAAGTGCCAGCGCTCCAGGATGATGGTACTTGGGTTGCCGGTCTTGAGATTCCCTTATCACTTGGACATGATCACCGAATTGTTGATGGCGCTGATGGTGCTCGATTCATGCAATGGATAGAGCAGGCTATTCAAAACCCAATGATCCTGACTATGGGGAGCTGAGACATGTCTGATTTTGCTCCTCATCTTGTGATTTTGGGTGCTGGTCCAGGAGGATATCCTGCAGCGTTTTTAGCGAGTGAGATGGGCATGAAGGTCACTTTGGTTGATCTAGAATCACAGCCTGGCGGCGTTTGCCTTTATTACGGTTGCATTCCCTCGAAAGCATTGCTGCACGCGACACATAGTCTTCATGTGGCTCAAGAGGCCGCAACATTTGGTATTCAGTTTTCATCTCCTGAGATTAATCTCGATAAATTACGCCAATGGAAAAGCACAGTCATCAGTAAACTCACGAGAGGACTTTCTCAGATTGCCAGAGCACGTGATGTGACTTTTGTGCAGGGGCGTGGGCGATTTCTCGATGATCAAACTTTAAGAGTCGTTGCAAACGATGAATTGACTGATATTGATTTTGATTATGCGGTTGTTGCAACTGGGTCTAGACCCTTAGTACCTGAGAACCTCCGTCTCGCCTCAGACTATATATGGGATTCCACGGATGCGCTTTCGGTACCGGAGATACCAGACTCGCTTTTGGTTGTAGGTGGGGGGTATGTTGGGCTGGAAATGTCCAGCATATATGGGGCATTAGGCTCACGCATCACTATTGTCGAAGCCACAAATANATTGCTTACGGGAGTAGATTCTGATCTGGTGNACGTGATGGCTNGTCAGTTAGAAAATTATGTGGAGAATATTTGGTTGGATACGACCGTGTCCAAGCTAACGGAGACTGCAGATGGAATTATCGCAACCTTTTCTGGTCCNGATGCAAATCTGGTTGAGATTCCGTTCGATCGGNTACTTATGTCTGTCGGCCGANCNCCAAATATAGAGAATTTAGGCCTGCAGGAATTAGATATTAAGTTAAGTGAGTCAGGNTTTATTCAGACGGATAAACAAAAACGTACAAGTGTTTCCAATATTTTCGCAATTGGCGATGTCGCAGGAGGAGTGATGCTTGCTCACAAGGCGAGCCATGAAGCTCGAGTAGCGGTCGAAGCGATTGCAGGTTTGCCTAGCGAATGGGAACCGCCAGTTATTCCAGCTGTTGTATTTACTGAACCGGAAATTGCGTGGACGGGGATTACTGAAAGTGACGCGCGANGCCTAGGACTAGATATTGAAGTCAGTAAGTTTCCATGGTCCTCTTCTGGTAGGGCTATTACATCGAATCTCTCTGGTGGGCTAACTAAAATCATCTCGGAACCAGGAACGGAGCGAATTCTAGGCGCAGGTATAGTCGGGCAGGGTGCATCTGAGCTTATCGGTGAAGCGACACTTGCGATCGAGATGGCCGCCCGACTTCAAGATTTGAAGTTGACCGTGCATCCGCATCCGACCTTGTCCGAAACGTTAATGGAGGCGAGTGAGATATTTTTCGGTACAAGCCCNCACCATATTGGACGCCGCTGAGAGTTCAGTAACAGATATTGAACNNCTNAATTGNATGACTNAGTCACTAAAGAGAATCGTATCGATGGCCAGTGTTTGACCACCTACGGCAGCGACTGTCAGTGCTGAAACGACAAGTAAGATATCAAGCTCGTAACCTTGATTCTCACCTCCTTGGAAGGACGCCCCAAGTTTGAATTTCTGTACAAAAGTGGCCACTGACATATTTGCCGCGATCAGTAACCCCGCAATAGGTGTAAACAGTCCGACTATGATCAGTAATCCACAAGCAGTTTCAAGTGATGCAACGAATCTTGCCAATATCTGTGGTTTAGGGAAACCTAAACTCGCAAACCATTGACCTGTGCCAGTAATTCCACGTTTCCATTTTCCTATCCCTGAGTCAAGCATGATGATACCCAACGTGATTCGGAGAGGGATCACGGCAACATAGATGTCCATATTCGTCAAAATATCAATCACGCAGACATCTTATGGTCAGTTCAATAAATTGGCTATCAGGTGCTCAAATTTTGATAGTTATTTCTCGATTTAAGTCGATGATGCGATAGAAATTATTTTTTGCCGATTAGCAATTAATCTACCGCTACACTGATAGCATCTGGAATTATTGGGGAACACGATTCGCAATAATATTGGAATTTTAATGTTGTCGGATCTAATTGCATTGGGGGAATAACAATATGGGAAACTTAGATTTTAGTTATAACAATCAGCGATTGATGGGCTATTTGGCAGAGCCTTCAGGACCAGTAAAAGGCGGAGTTGTCGTGATACAGGAATGGTGGGGCCTTACTCCTGACATAGCGGCAATCGCCGACCGTTATGCGGCCGAAGGNTTTCTTGCATGGTCTCCTGATCTCTATCATGGCGAATCTGCGGAGGAACCTGACGACGCCCGTAAACTTGCGATGTCGTTAGAGCGTGATACTGCAGCACTTGAGATTGATGCGGCTATTGCGTGGTTGAAAGACGATAAGGGTGCCCGTAAGGTAGGGTGCCTCGGTTATTGCATGGGTGGTGGACTTACTCTTGCGACGGCTATCAGAGCAGGATCTCGAGTTGATGCAGTTCATGTTTATTATGGGGGTGGCATGCCACCTTCCGAGGAAATTGCGAAGATAACTGTCCCGGTTCTAGGTTCGTACGGNTCTCTCGATACNGGATTACCCATCGAGCAAGTGAATATGCTGAGAGAGACATTGTCGGAAGCCGGTGTGGAGAATGATGTTACGTTTTATGAGGGGGCTGAGCATTCATTTTTCAATGATACAAGACCCTCATTTCATCCTGAAGCAGCAGCAGATTCGTGGACGAAGTCTGTGGATTGGTTTTCAAAGCATCTTTCCTAGAAAATTGAGCTNTGAATGGGGTATAGGCTATGCAACCTAATGAAATTAGTGAGGCTATTCGACTAGCTGGACTTCCCGCACCGGATTCTGATATTNAAATTACCGGATCTGATCCGATATATTATTCGCCATTTCGACTCGGTGAGGGTGCGGCTGTGGTGCACGCGCTTGTGGGGTCGAAAATAGATGAATTGTGGAAGTTAGCGGGCCACGAACCTCAGAAGTTAGATATTGATATTCGTCACGCGGCCGCCTCACTCAATTCTATGAGTTGGCTTTCACTCGAGAAGATGCCAGAAAATTTTCGGAATCAAAGTATGACTCGGATATATAGGTGCGGTGATGGTCGATTTTTCCACCTACACAATTCCTTTGTCGATGGTCCCGTGGTCGCAAATTACCTAGGGATCGATGAAGATGCTGACGTGGCTACGATCGCCGAGGTAATGGCGGAACAAGACGCTTTTGAGCTTGAAAAATCATTAATTGCACTCAAAGTAACTGGCGCTGTAGTGAGAAGTCCTCAAGAATGGTTAGCCCATCCACAGGGTCAGATCCTCGCGGACAGACCCGTCGTACAGATTACAAAAATCGGGGATGCTCCGATTGAAAGTCCCAAGGCGGGGGCTCGACCTCTTTCGAATCTTCGTGTGCTGGATTTAACAAGGGTNCTTGCGGGTCCCACGAGTGCACGGACATTGGCTGANCACGGNGCTCAGGTATTACATGTATCTTCTCCAAATTTGCCAACAATGATGATGGCTGAAATGGATACTGGACATGGTAAGCGGCAGGCGCACTTGGATCTGACCAAGCGCGAGGACGAAACTCGATTACTTGAGCTGGTTAAAGATGTTGACGTATTTAATCAAGGGTTCAGGAAAGGAACCTTAGATAAGAGAGGCTTTGGGCCAGAAGCGATGGCCGAATTGCGACCTGGAATTATTTATGTCTCTGAGAACTGCTACGGACATCATGGACCCTGGGCTGAAAGGCCTGGATGGGAGCAGCTTGCCCAGACAGTCTCAGGAGTTGCTCAATTACAGGGNNAGCTAGCTCCTCTTGCACCCGATCATGAGCGGGCGATAGCAGCTGGCGATAATCCTAGTGTCCCCCGCTTAGCACCAGCTCCAATGAATGACTACAGTACTGCTTACTTTGCAGCTTATGGTGTTCTTGAGGCGTTGAGACGGCGAGCAACCGAGGGNGGCTCGTGGCATGTGCAAGTGTCACTTACTCAAACGGCAATGTGGTATCTCAGATTAGGTATGAATTCCAATGCAGAAGTGGAACAGATCGCTCCTATGGGGGCTGAGACAAATATCTTTAGTAAAGGTCTCAGTAAGGACGCGTTATATAAATTGATTGAGGAGGGTTCTGGACTCGCCTCGGAATCAGGGATTGAACATTTTTTTGAATCTCACGACACTGATTATGGCAAGATGAGGCATCTCGCTCCGGTGTTGCAGATGTCTGCAACTAAGCCCTATTGGTCTTCGGGCGCCCGTCCCCTTGGCAGTGATCTTCCTNTATGGGAGTAGGGATGTCACAAAAAAAGCTCAGACATGAAGGAACTTGACTGATATTTTTTTACTTTGAATCAGTCTGTTCTGGGATTCAATAGGTGAACAACCTCATTTCGATTTGTTTAGATCAGTGTGATTTACCATTCGGGCCTATGAGCACCGGGCAGGACTGTTTTGCCAGTCCAATACGGGTTCGTTTCTGACATATTTATCGCGGGTCGAAGTCGCTGTAGTACTCCATAGTCTGATTCATGTTCCTCGTTGTATTGATTTGCGAGTTCGATGATCTTCTCTGCCGTGAGACCTTTGTTAGGGTCCANCGTTGTCCCCATTCGCAAGTACCAACTGGCAGTTTGACCAAGAGATACTTTTACATGCCATGAGCCCCCAATTCGGGCACGCATTTTTAGTGCTTCCAACACCCCGAAGGCACCCCAGTAGCCAGTGCAGTAATCATTCATAGCCATTGCAACTTGTCGTTCACCGCGTGGCGTGCCATCTGGTGGCGTGTGTTGGTTCTGTAGGTAAGTAATTCCGGTTGCAGCTTGAACATTACCGTCGAATCCTCGTTTTTCGCTCCACGGACCATCTTGGCCGTAGGCGTTCTCGGAAACGTAGATAATACCAGGGCGTTGTTGAGCAAGGTCATTAGGACCAAATCCTCGAGCAGCGAGGCTTCCGGCTCGATAGGATTGGGCGAATACGTCCGCTTGAGAGATCAATTCTTTCAATGCTTTAATTCCAATTGGGGATTCTAAATCAATGTGTGCTTTTCTTTTGCCGTGGCCTGTATCAGCTTGAGCGGCTGAAATAATCGGCACGTTCGGTGATCCGATGTGCATCACATCAGCACCGAACGCGGCTAAAGTTCGAGAGATAGTCGGCCCAGCTAGAACGCGCGTGGAGTCAATTACGCGAAGATTTGATAAGGGTCTTAGTCCCTCTGGTACCGGAACGATTGGACCTTCTCCGATTTGCTCGATATCAACTACCGCGGTGTCAGCAAGAATTTTGCCTTGTGGGTGTTGTAACCATTTGTCCGGTGTCCGCAAAATAAGGCCTGGTAGGCCTTCCGCCGTCAAAGCCGCTTCAAGATCATTTGCGGACCATTTCCGGACAGCTTTCTTTATCGATTCAGGATCTAATTCGGATCCTAGTACTGCTGCAGTGGCTGCAGCGAGATGCATAAATCCGTTTTGTAGATAAATTTTGATTCCGTCAGCACATTCGTACTCCCCGAATGTAGGGTCTCCATCTCCAGTTTGGAGAGCTTCCGTAGCCGGCATGCCATTTACCCGTAATAGCCACATTCCACTGATTGTCAGAGCTGCATGTGTCATATTGATTTTGATATTTTGGCGATTGCCTGTTTTTTTTGCCCAAATGTCATCGATGGCACTAGCGACCATTGCGAGAGCAGTTGAAGTTCCTGCAGCAAGCTTTAAGCTTGACGGCCAAATCTGCTCGTCGTGAGTGAACTCAATATTTGAAGCAGTGGGTGGAGTAAGCCCCGCTGAATAGACTATTTCTTCAAAGTCGCTAACTTGCATGCGTATTCACTCTATTCCAGTTTGTTTAACTAATTTCCTTGATAATTTTCATCGTTTCCTCAAGAGTATCTAAGCGGTCGGCAACTGAACTTCCTGCGGGATCAACTCTGAATGTATTTACCCCGACTTCTTTGTAACGTATCAATTTTTCTTTCACTTCTGTGGGCGACCCTACAACTACGCCACTAAGCGCCATCTCTGTGGGAACTTGACTGCGCGCTTCATCTCGTTTGCCTGCAATCCATAAACTCTGAATTCTGCTGACTTCGTCAGCCCAGCCTTGTCGACGATATGCGTCAGCGTAGAAATTTTGATTCTTTGTACCCATTGCACCGAATTGAAATGCTAGACCAGGCTTCAGTTCTTCTGCTAATTTTTCAACATCTTCAGAAAATTGAACTCTCGTTCCGACTACGATGTCGATGTCCGAGATAGAGCGACCCGCCTCTTCGGCACCCAGCTGAATCGGCCCAAGAAATACGTCAGCAGTATCAGGGAGAAACACTGTGCCAAGCCACCCGTCGGCAAGCTGCCCAGTCATATGTAAATTCTTTGGCCCAAGTGATGCGACGTAAATGGGTAGGTCAGGTGTCGGAGTGGCACCAGGCAAGAGCGATTTACTTAGCCCTGTTCCTCCTCTTTCTTTTGTGAGCGGAAGTTGCCAATGATGCCCGTCATAAGAAAATTTCTCGCCCAAGAATATTTTCCGACAAATTTCGATTACTTCTTTTGTATGTAGAACTGGCTTGGAAAACGGAAGTCCGTGCCATCCTTCAATGACCTGAGGTCCGCTGGTCCCTAGGCCAAGCATGAAACGTCCACCAGATAGCGAGTCGAGTGCTTGAGCCGTCATTGCGATTAAGCCAGGTGTCCGAGTGCCCACCTGAAAAATACCTGAGCCAAATCGAAGTGACGTAGTTTTTGCCATAAGGTAGGCAAGTGGGGTGGCAGCATCATGCGCCCACCCTTCGGCATTCCAAAGTGAGTCCACACCAAGTTTTTCGGCAGCGACCGCAAAGTCAACACCTGAATCCCAATCATCGATTGAATTTTTATGAAGCCCTACGGCAACTTTCATTTTCTAGCTCCTCGTGTATGTGTATTACCTTAGTCCACGCGGCATCGGAATGCAGGTGCTTATTTTTTCACTTAAAAACAAATTACTAATGAATTTAATTGCTAACATAACCTGTTTTAGTACACGTTCTGGCTGTAGACTTGAGGTCCAACAGATCTGTTGACTATTGAATGATTAGCGAGGGAGATAATATGACGGATATGATCACCACTGATTCAGGACTGCAATATGAAGTTTTAGTAGAAGGTGCTGGGGCAACTCCAGGACCTACGGACACAGTATCGGCTCATTATCACGGAACCTTTGAGGATGGTCGTGTATTTGACAGTTCAGTTGACCGAGGCGAACCAATCGATCTTCCAGTGAATGGAGTTATTGCTGGTTGGCAAGAGGCACTGCAAATGATGAAGGAAGGCGATAAATGGCGCTTGATAGTCCCACCCGAACTTGGTTATGGTGCTGCAGGTGTCGGTCCTATTCCGGGGAATACCACTTTAGTCTTTGAGGTCGAGTTAATAAAAGTTAGATAACTGAGTCGCTCGGCTACCCAGTAGCAATTGATGCGATGGACTTCTTGGGAGTATCTGTAGTCCGAGTTCGGCATAGTAATCGGAGTAGAGTCTCTGACTACTTTTAAGTGTGTCTGAAATATATTGTCTAGATCGTTTGATTAGGCACTACACTCTTTTTTGGAGGCACATTCAATGACGACATACGCGAAAACTGTGGTGACACCTGACCAGATTGATTTTTACAACGAGAACGGGTACATACTCTTTGAAAAACTCATCGATGAAGAGACACTCGAAGCACTAAGAGTTGAAACCGATCGGGTTGTAGCCGAGGCTGCCGAACTCACCGAACATAACGCTCAGTACGATCTTGAGGACTCTCATTCAGTTTCTGACCCAAGAGTTCGCCGTTTGAAATCACCTTCATCGAATTGGCCTTTCTTTTGGGATCTCGTCAAGTATCAGCCGGTGTTGGATGTAGTAGAGGCACTAATAGGTACAGATATTCGTTTGCAGAACGATAAATTGAACATGAAGTCGGCTCAATTTGGCGCCGCAGTAGAGTGGCATCAAGATTGGCCCTTCTATCCACATACTAATGACGACTTGCTTTCAGCCGGAATTCTTCTAGACGATTGTTATGAAGAAAACGGACCTCTGCTCGTGATTCCTGGTTCTCACAAGAGACCAATTTATGATCATCATGCTGATGGCTTCTTCTCAGGTGCCGTAGATCCGGAGAATTTTGACTGGGATATGGATACTGATCCTGTGGCTTTGGAGGGCCCTGCGGGAAGTGTTTCCTTCCATCATGTGCGAATTATGCATGGTTCTGCATTAAATACGTCAGATAGAATGCGACGGTTGCTTCTTAATGGATATGCGGCTGCAGATGCCTGGCCGATTATGGGTCTGGGTAAAATGTCACTAGATGATTACAATGCCAAGATATGTCATGGGAACCCAGTGTCACAGCCTAGACAAACTGAGGTACCTCCTTATCTACCGTTGCCTGCAGCACCTCTGCAAGGTTCTATTTACGAGAATCAGAAGGCTTTAAAAAATAGATTTTTTGATACCTACAAAAAATCTTAAGACGCGGATTATTTGTCGCAAAGTGCTTATGTAAGCGTTTATCAGAAAAGTGATTATTTGCAAATATATGGTGTTGGGNGAGTCNTTTNTGCCAACTTTATTTTCTAATGTATAGAGTGGCTGATTTTGGTATAAATTCTCGATAACGTTCGAGATAGACCTCGATTTGAGAGTTATCGCAGTATCAGATATTGTTTAATGGCTTATTTCAACTAACGTTAGAGTGAGGTGATTGTGATGATTGTTTCCACGAGTACTGCGTCAGTTTTCAAGGATGCAATCTTGATTGCATTAGCGTGTTTCTTAACGATATTTATGGGACTTGCATGTGACGATCATCAAGGAGATGTTCCACATCATCACGATTCAAGTATGNGTAGTAGTACTTTTGAGTCATCGAATCATGATATGTCGGTAAAAATACTGGTTGATGACTTGGGTTCAGGAACTGTCGATATAAGGTTAGANGTGACTGAATTTAAATTTANCTCTGATACCGAGCACCGAGATGGTATNGGNNANGGNCATTTGTACATTGATGGCGANTCANGGGGAATGCTGTACGNTGCCGATANGANGATTACCGACNTATCTACAGGTTCACATNTTTTTAAGGTGATATTAAATACTGCTGATCATCGNAACTATGTTCACCACGCTGAANCGATTGCCGATGAGATCCGTGTTGTAGTGAATTNATTTGTTTCGACNAGTCNAAATTACTAGAATTCACAGGATATTTATTTCACTAACTTAGTTCAGTTCTAATTTTCCTTAGATAAGGTTTTCTAGCCATAGCCTTAAGTGGTGTTGTGTGCGATATTTGGGTTAAAATCGCACACAACACCACTTAATCATGTCCGCAAACTAAGGATTACGGAAGATGCGCATCGATCCTTCTTGGCGTTGGCAGCGTCCAAGGAAAGTTAATATATCTGAAAAGTCTGAATTTCGAAAAGATAGAATTCAGTCTGAACATTTTCAAAATGAGCAGGATGTTTCTGATGATATCGCTGGTATAGGTGATTTAAGCTGGGATTTTCTTGGGCATCGAACTCTCAAGCCTTTGCAAGAACTCCCGAATGGTCACAGGTATTATGGCCAGCTGTATGATCAATTCAGAATTTCAGCCACTAATACTGGGTCACTCGGCTCCTCTTTTTTCTTGAGAACGGGGGATTTGCTGGATTCTACAACTACAACAGCTACTGACAAGCACTTTGATTTTTGTCTAAGCCAAAGTGCCGAGTTGTGGTGGGTGACAAAAGCGATGGAAGCCTTGTTGAACTTTGGTGCACCACAAACTGTGAGTCATCAGGTGGGACTGATTTCGGAAATTGACGTTGTCAATCCTATGCGAATCGAGGAGCGAACTCCTTTTGTGGAGCCCTATCAGTTTTATCCGGCTGAACAAGCGCGACTGATCCAGATGGCGGACGCTGCACGAGATGTGCGATACTGGCCGACACTCAATCTTACGGTCCCATATTCGACGTTATTTCAGTGGCTTGTTTTGGTGATTAATAAGAAACTCGCCGAATACGTTGCGCCACAGTTTGAAATTGTAGACGGATATCGCAGAGATCGAATTGTGAACGGGAGCCTAGGTGGTCCGTTATTAGCTAGGTCGAAAATGGCCTGGGTCGCCACTCCAACTAATCTTTGTGGCTACTTTTGGTTATGTGCCGCCGATGAGTTAGAAAGCTTAGGTACCAAAGAGTATTACCGTTGTGCGGGGTTTCAGAAATGTACTGTATGGCTCAGTAAACGCACTGGGCAACGAACCAAGCGTTTATATTGTCGACCAGCTTGTAGGATGGCGGACTTGCGCGCGGCTTCCAGAGCACTAAATCAGACGAACTAGCTCCGCACCTCATAACCAGCCTTAAGCTTGGGTTTAACTTTCGCCACTGTTATAAGTGACTCGACACAATCTCTGATGGATTCATCGAGTGGTCTAAATGTGATCGGAACGACGGAACGAATTCGATCGTTTCGTAATTCAACTCCGGCCCAAACTTTTCTTAATTCTTCTTCACGTGCTTGAATTCGCTCTGGGAAGTCATCGGTCACCTCAGGGGTGTCATGTCCAAGCTCAGGTAGTAAGCGATCTATGCTTGCACAGATATCTTCGACATTACGCGCGTCAGTTGACCAAGCGATGTAGCGCTCACCATTTGAGACGGCAACGCTCTCGAGTAAGCCGATGTGGCACTCAGCGTCATCTCTGACATCGACGGTCATCCAAGGTCGATAAGCTCCATTTTGAAAATACTCCCCGAGAAGCATAGTCTCGATATTATGTTGCCATGGCCCCATGTCTTTTTGATGAGCGGATAAAATCGGCCCGACATTGTCAGCGGGACAGCATGTCACTGCGTCCCATGTGCCGTTTTTCTCTGCTGCATCCGAGAATGCTCTTTGTGCGAGTACTTTGCCCATCGAGTATCCCTGCCTTTCAGCAGTTCTTTTTGGATTCAATTCGTCTGGGTATCTGTCTTCATAGCAGACTGGTCGGCGTTCCAATTCAAAAATATCTGCCTCAGAAAGGACGGCAGCTATGCTGGAAGTCACAATTACGCGGTTGACGGATTGAGACTTATTGACGCTTTCAATGATGTGGTCACAGACCATTTTTACGTAATCTTGGTCGTCGTATGTGCTGACGTGCGAGACATGGCATACTCCTTGGCATCCTTCAAAGATTTCGTCAAAGCAGCCAGCTTCATCGAGATTGGCTGAGTGAAGGGTAAGTCGTCCTGACGCATAGGCCGGCATTGCTTTGAGAAAGTCAGTTTTTTTTGAATCGTTGACATCGCGTACACATGCCCGCACTCGATATCCCTTTGCTAAGAGAAGCTTAACTACCCAACTCCCAATAAATCCTGCACTGCCTGTCACAGCCACGGTACTTCCTTTTGCGATTGGGGGCATATGTAATCTCCTTTGTAGATTATTTCTTGATAAGCAATATACCAGCGATGCCAGCTGATTTCACAAGTAAAATCGGTTTAACTATCAAGTATTAGTCGGCTCCCACGGGATCAAGAATCGGATTTCGTGGTGGTACTGCAGAATTTACTTCAGGCTTTCGCTTTGATCGAATGCGTAGATAAAACATTAAAAGAATAAGTAAGTTAACTGTACCCATGATAGACGCAAAACTAAATGACCAGACATAGTTTGAGTAGGTGTCATACATAATGCCTCCAATAAAACCACCCATCCCCATTCCTACCCACCCAAAAAAACTAGTCATGCTCATAGCGCGGGCGGCAAGTCGCGCTCCAACCATCATTCGGGTGCACATTAACAGGCTTGACATCACGCCCGAGTATGTAAAGCCAAAGAAAATTGCCACGAAGTAGAGTAACGGCAGAGAGTCAATATGTGGAAACCAGAAAACAAAAAATGTTTGACCCAAAGACATAATCATGTAGGTAGGGAGTGCGCCAATCCAGTCGCCTAATTTTCCTCCCATGATTCGACCTAGCCCACCGGAGAGCATGAGAAGCAAAAAGACACTCGATGCCACTTCTACAGAGCGACCCATGTCAGTGAGTAATGGTATTAGATGCACAATCGGTACAGACATGCAGTTACAGCAAAAGATAACAGCCACACTAATCCAAGCCACTACCTCAATCTCCGAGAGTGGAAAGTCGCGTTCGCTATCTGACCCACTTTGTATAACTTCCTCGCGCCAGGGGGATTCCCTGATTAAAAACGAAAGCGGAAGCGCAATGCAGACGTATACCACTGCCATAATTAAGTATGTTGATCTCCAGCCATTTGCACCGATTGAGATGGCAACAAGGTACGGGACAATTCCTTGCCCGACAGCTCCGCCGGCGGCAGTAATGCCGATAGCGAGTCCAGGGTTATGTCGAAACCAAAAACTCACGTTTGCAAATAATGGTGCCGTTGCGAGCGCTGCTCCAAAAGCGCCAAACACAAAGTAAATTGAATAGAACTGGATGAGACTAGACTGGTTGCTCAATAGAAAAAGACTGGCCGACATAGCAATAGCGGCGACCACCCCGAACCATCGTGTTCCATACTTGTCGGCTATAACACCCCAAAGCACCCCAAATACTGCAGTTGAAAGGGCAATAACTGTGTAACCGAGGGAAGTTTCAGCTCTACTCCATCCGAACTCCAGAGTCAGCGGTTTTAGGAAAACTGAAATCGAACCGAGAGATCCAAAGGCGAGGACGCTTAATGTGAACACGATAAACACCATCAACCATCCATATAGTGGATCACGAGCGTCCGAAGTAGTGCTTGATGTTGCGGTATTCAATGTGCCTCTGTAAGTTTGATTTCGAGTTCTGAATTTTCACTATAGGCTGTGACAGGTGTAGTCGATAGCGTTCAGCGAGAAGATTAGCGATCGATCGAACATAAATTATTTCAAGTGTGCGCTATAGTATCGGCAGAGTTAGTGAGGTTTGAGAGGAAAGTCCATGGCCAATGATGCAGCTCCTGTCAAATTCTTACGCGGAATCAATGTGCTTGATATTTCAGAGGGCGTTGCCGGACCATTTTGTGCAAAATTATTAGCCGATATGGGAGCTGATGTCATAAAAGTCGAGCGACCTGGTAGTGGCGATTTAATGCGTCATGAGGGCCCATTTCTAAATGAACTGAGTGATCTGGAAATGAGTCCAAGTTTTTTCTTTTTCAACACCGGGAAACGAAGCATAGAACTTGATATGTATAAGGAAGAGTCAAAATCTACACTTCACAAATTGATTCAGAAGTTTGATGTAATTATTTCCAGCGACACGGATTCCACACTGAGTGAGCATGATTTAGGATTCGAATTTCTTCGGACTATTAATCCGAAAGTTATCTTGACAACTGTGACAGGTTTTGGCTCATTCGGGCCGCGCTCACATTATCAGTCGTCACACTTGATTTCTTGTGCAGTTGGTGGCTGGGCTCAGTTATGTGGTACTCCTGATCGTGAACCTTTACAGGCCGGCGCAAGAGTCACTGAAACTCTAACAGGAGCATATGCAGCAGTTGCTACATTACTCGCGGTTCAGGGTCGAAATAATCATGGAAACGGAGAGCATGTTGATGTTAGCGCTCAGCAATCAGTGCTTGCGGGAGCTCAAATGCCAACACTTTTTTACGAGTATCAGGGTCTACTGCCTGAGAGGTATTCGAGTGTGGGTTCAGGGGCCGGTGGTGCATTCATGCTACCAACGAACGACGGTTATATAGGTTTAAATGCTCTGACTGCGCCACAATGGGTGATGCTTTGCGATTTTTTGGGGCGCCGAGACATTGCGGAGAATCCATACTACGACGGTGTCTCTTGGCGAAATCCTGATCACAGAATTGAAGAGATCAGAGCTATTTTTCAAGAGGCATTAAAAGATCGGACGGCCGAAGAGCTATTTCATGAAGCTGCGGCATGGCGTGTTCCGTTTGGTCTTGTGCCAACATTATCTGATCTATTTGAATTACCCCCGCACAAGGAAAGGGGCTTTTTCACTGAGCTTGTTCATCCGACCGCTGGGCCGGTAGCAATTCCAGGAGTTCCCTTCAAGACGACTGCCGGAGAATTTGAAATCCGGAGACCTCCACTTCTCGGAGAGCATACTGATGAAATTCTTGAGGAAATTGCTGGTACCAGTGGAGATGTAGCAGCAGCCGCATCTTTGAAGGACGTTAACGATTTACCTCTATCTGGATTGCGAGTTGTTGATTTATCAATGTTTTTTGCGGGACCAGTAGGGGCACAGATATTAGCTGATGCAGGTGCCGAAGTTATCAAGGTCGAATCTGTACAGCGGATTGACGGCTGGAGAGGTGCGGGAGGTGAATCGGATTCAGAATTGCCTTCGTGGGAGAGCTCGCCGTATTTCAATTGGGTGAATCGAAGTAAAAAAGATATTACATTGAATCTGACTGACCCAAGAGGCCAAGATATTCTAAAGGAATTAGTGCGGCACGCTGATGTTGTAATAGAAAATTACACGCCGAGAGTGATGGCCAATTTTGGTCTGACCTATGACGTTTTAAAGTCAATAAAGCCCGATTTGATCATGCTCTCATTATCAGGTTTCGGAGCAGGGAATTCGTGGAGCGATTACACAGCATTCGGCATGTCAACAGAACAATTTTCAGGTCTATCTCATCTGACTGGCTACGCTGATGACGCACCGCTTTTCACGGGAATGACAGGCGGCGATCTATATTCCGGACTTATTGGTGCTTGGAGCCTCTTATCTGCTCTCAACCATAGGAACTTGACGGGTGAGGGCCAACACATTGATTTAAGTCAGATTGAGGCTTGTAATCTGTATCTAGGAGATTTGATGGCTACTTGGTCACTCTCTGAGATTGATCCCGGTCGGATGGGAAACTCGCGATTCAGTGAAATTCCGCAGGGAATTTATCCGTGTGCGAACAATCGATGGATAGCAATATCGTGTGCCACAGAGAATCAATGGGATATTTTGATGGCTGAACTTGGTGTTGTTGATTGGAAGGTTAGTACTGTTCACGACCAAATCGCAGCATGGACCGCATCAAAAAACCATGTTGAACTAATGGATTATCTTCAGGCGCTTGGAATTCCTGCTGGAGCCGTGATGAATGGTCCAGAATTATTAGCAGACAAACACCTTATGGATACAGGGGCCTTCATATTGCAAGATCGACCGATCCTCGGTGAAAAACATTATCCGGGCCAGCCCTATCACTTTAAACTTGCTGAGACCGTTGGCAATATGCGTGCACCCTTTTTAGGAGAGCATACCGAGGAGATTCTTTTGAATCTTGCAGGTATTGCACCAGAGCTATTGAAAGAATTGTATGAAGATGATGTCATCGGGACGATCCCTATTGCCGCAAGATAAGAGTTCGTCATCAGATTTATAGAGTAAGAAGTGCTTTACTTGCAGGAAGATAAATTGTTAGAAATATCGTTTTAGAAGATTGCTGGAGGATTGAACATGGCGGGTAGATTAGATGGGAAAGTAGCAATAGTGACAGGTGGGAATAGTGGGATCGGAGAGTCAACGGCGAGGCTGTTTGCGGCTGAAGGTGCTCGAGTTGTAATCATGGCTCGTCGTGAAGAACAGGGCTTGAAGGTTCAGCAGTCAATTAATGATGAAGGTGGAGAATCAACGTATGTTCAGTGTGATGTTGGCGATCCAGACATTGTAGATGCAGCTATTTCAAAGGCAGCCGACGTCTACGGGGCGATTGATATTTTATTTAATAATGCGGGGCATGGTGGCGGAGGCGAATTCCCAGACGTGACTAATGAAGCCTGGAACACCATCATTAACAATAATCTTAACGGGACATTTTATGTATCACGGGCGGTATGGCCACACATGGTAAAGGCAGGTGGTGGTGCAATCGTGAATATGTCTTCTCTGGCAGCGCAGCGAGGGTTTAGCCCGCGGATGATTGACGAATTTGGGGCGACAAATCCTGCGTATTATGCAGCGAAGGCCGGGATTGATGCACTTACCCGCTATATGGCAGGCGTGGGCGGCAAGAGTAATATTCGTGTTAACTGTGTTAGGCCTGGTCAAATCCTGACTCCTGGGGCGACAGGTGGAACTAGTGATGATGCAGACGGTGGACACCATGTGTTCGAGAGTATGTTTGATTTTGCTCAGATAATTCCTGGTCCCGGATACCCGATCGATGTGGCGAATCTTGTTCTTTTTTTGGTATCGGACGAGTCACGCTTTCTCACTGCCGAAATGATTAATATCGATGGTGGAGTGGCAGCCAAAATATAGGTTTACTGACGTTTGAGCCAGTTAATTAAATCTTTCTGGATCAAAAGGTGACAGGTCCAACAAGCTCGTTTCACCAGTATTAATTAGATCAGACATAGCGCGCCCTGCCGCAGGGGACATGAGTATTCCTTGCCGTCCGTGGCCAGTTGATATGAATAATTTACTGTTTGGGATGAGCTCACCCATGATCGGTCGGCCGTCGTCTGATAGCGGACGTAGACATGCTGTTTGCTCAATTAGTTCGGCAGTCTCGAGCGCCGAAGAAAATGTTAATCCGAAAGCAATAATTTCATCCCGCGCGGCATCTGTTACAGACGTATCAAACCCGACGTCCTCCTCAGTGGTTCCAAGTATTAGAAGTCCATTTTCTCTGGTGATTGCGTAATTTGAACCATTGATTAACGTGAGATGTGTCAGCTGTTTTTGTGGCTGAGTTTTGATTATTTGACCTTTTAAGGGACGAACCGGAATTGCTCTATTTGTCCAGGGTGATGCGTCTTTCGCCCATGGCCCCATGCTTAGCATGCAGGCATCTGCGGCGATGATTTTATGATCCACCGTCACAGACTCAAAGGTTTGGTCATTTAAGTTAACTCCGGCGACTTTCCCAGTAATGAATTTCACACCTAGTTTCTCGGCTGCAGCCACCAATGCCAGGGTGAACTTATATGGATCGACTTGTGCTCCAGATTCAAGAAACGCACCTCCATATTTGGCTTTGTCTATCCAGCCTGTTTGCTGTGCGAGGAGGTTGGCGTCGAGTAGTTCTGTCGGAGATTCATTTAATTGAGTTTCCGATAATCTACTTTTGAGGTCAGCTAGTTCTGTCGTCGTATCCGGCACAATCACTCTGGGTGTTATTGAGTAGTCATACTGCACCCCCGACTCACTGGGTAATTTTTCAGCTAATTGTTGATGTAACTTGAATCCTGTCATCCTGATTTCAAAAAGAGGATCATCCGTGGCGTTTATAGAAGGGGGGGATAGGATGCCTGCAGCAGCACCGCTTGCCCCGGACGCGATGCCATCGGATTCGACCACAGTTACTTTTGTGCCAGCCATTGCA
>NZWK01000048.1 GCA_002701625.1 Chloroflexota bacterium | reverse complement strand
TATGAAAATAATGACTCGATTATTGACAAAGTAACTAGTCTAGCCAAGGAACTATATCAAGCAGAAAGCCTTAGCTGGGCACCAATGACCAGAACGACCGCCAAGCGGTTTGAAGCAAACGGATGGAATTTTCCAATCTGCATAGCAAAAACACACTTGTCAGTGTCAGCCGACCAGAAGTTACGAGGAGCACCCACCGGTCACATATTTCCAGTTCAAGAATTTAGAATTGCTGCCGGAGCACAACAAATAATTTGTTTAGCGGGAGATATCATGACGCTACCAGGTTTACCGGCTGACCCAAACGCATTCGATATTGACTTACAGCCAGATGGAAGTGTTACTGGCTTACTTTAGACTCGAACATTTTTGACACAAATCGCCGTATTCGTTTAGCAATCAATTTGAAAAATTGTTCGTCATAATAGAACGTCTTTAAAACATCAGAGAGTGCCGAATCTAACCATGACTCTAATTTATCATCTGAGTCTAAATCAATAGAAACAATGCTGAGATCACTTGTCGATTTAAAAGAAGATGTTTTGTCAGTAACGAGTCTCACTGAATGCGTATTAGATTGATTCCAGCCAACACAAAGAATGACACCTACAGAAGGGTCGATTTCTAAGACTAACTTTTTGATCGTAAAGACGTCATCGACATAACGCATAACGGCTCGAGTACCCGTTGATAAATTAACCGACAAAGTAGTTGCAAGTTCACCTTTAGTCAGAACTGCAACCCTGACTCCATCCTCACGCAATAATCGCGATAGGCCGGTAGCAAGCATGTCATTGAGTTCGTAACGCGACCCGATTATAGAAATTACTGGAATAATAAAACAAACTCCCGGAAATGAGTTTGCGATCAGTCAATCAACATGACTTCAACTGATTCGCCCACCTCGATTGCTGCGGTATCTTCTGGACAAATAGCATAGCCATCAGCAAGCATCATCGATGTGAGTACTCCCGATCCTTGTGCACCTGTGAGACGAGCGATGTAACCGTTCTCAGTTAATTCAATTTTACACCGCGCATAAAAGCGTCTTCCATCTGTATTCTTCAATCTATCCTGTGCTGTGGCTGTAATCGTACGGCGTTTCCAAGCATCTGCATCATTCTGTGAGCGGCCGATCATTTTAAAAAGTGCTGGGCGTCCAAATAGTTCAAATGTCATCATGGCTGATACAGGATTACCTGGCAAACCGAGATGTGGTACTTCCCTTCCGGTCTCGTCCCGTAATGTTCCAAATGCCAGTGGTTTGCCGGGCTTCATTCGTACGGTCCAAAACCCTATCGCACCCTGATTTGCCAGAACAGTCTTAACCACATCAAAATCTCCTCGTGACACACCGGCACTNGTNATCAATAGATCAGCNTCACGGACTCCATCTTGAATATTCCTGGTTAAATCCTCTACGGTATCTGCTGATATNTCCAGCACCCGTGGGATTCCACCAAANGANCGCACCTGAGCCGCGAGTGAAAACGAGTTTGTGTCATAAATCTTGCCAGGTGACAAAACTTGNCCNGGNGGCAGAAGTTCATCTCCAGTCGACAATATTGCAACNCTTGGTCGTCTATAGCAAGGTATTTCAGTTAATCCCAGTGACGCGGCAACTCCGATCTCGGCGGGTCCTATGAGTATCCCTTGGCTAAGAGCCAGAGAGTTAGCTGTAATATCCTCACCCGCCTTTCGAATNTTAGCNCCCGTCAGTGCCTCGACATCAATTCGAACCTCAGCTTTTGGATTAACTTCCCATTCACCATCTGATCGTGTCGTATCATGGGTGGCCCAATCGTACTCGTCCGTCTCTTCAAAAGGTACTATTGAATTAGCACCTTCTGGTATCGGAGCACCGGTCATAATACGAACNGCCTCGCCTTNTCCGACAATCCCCNCGTANACCGAACCCGCTGCTAAGTATCCGATAACCTTCAGTTGAATCGGCATATCATATGTGGCACCAGTCGTGTCCTCTGAACGAACTGCGTAACCGTCCATCCCAGTATTCGGCAGCGGTGGTATATCGAAGGTGGAATACAGATCCTCCGCCAGAGTGAGTCCAAGGGCCTCCGAAAGGTGAGTCAATTCTGCCGGAAGGAGCGACACAGAATCTAAAATNTGAGNTCGTGCCTCTTCCACCGANATCATGTCGTCNGGNAAAATTGAGCGATCNCCGGTCTTCGTTGAAGAGTAGGTCTGCTCNTTGGAACTTGAATCATTTTGATCAGNCATANGCCTATTATAATCTTTCTAAGATTTTTCGTGAATGACCAGATAGAATGCACTAATTAGTGATAGCAAGAAATCACGAAANAACGCAATGTAAGGAAGACAATATGCCATATNATGCAGCCTTTAACCCTAGTGGCGGAGCAGCCATTGTCGGCTTAGGCATGACTGAAATGACCAGAGAGTATTCATATTCCGCGACCGGACTNGCCGGCATCGCTGTGAAGCGAGCACTCGACGACGCNGGGCTNAANAAGGAAGATATCGACGGTCTATTTATCAATGCCGGTGTTACTAATTCCATCTCAACTCCCCTGCAAACATCGCTAGGATTCAGAGATTTAAAATTNCTCAATCATATGAACGCAGCAGGATCCACAGCCGGACAAATGGTACAGTTTGCGTCATTAGCGATTCAAGCAGGTATGGCGTCGCATGTGGTGTGTGTCTTCGCTGACGATCCGCTTAAACCTGGCACTTCAGCTGGTGCGGCTTACGGTGGCACGAGTAATCGAACGACAGGAATGGCTAGCCTACCCGCGTCCTATGGATTCTTCTCGGGTGCAAATACGTCGTATGCCTTGGCGGCAAGAAGGCATATGGGACTATATGGAACCACACAGGACCAANTGGGTGCGGTCGCGGTGTCAACTCGCGCCTGGGCCACTATGAATCCTGCGGCTATGCAACGAAAACCTATGACGCTTGATGATTATCACGGNTCGAGATGGATCGTTGAACCATTTCACTTGCTTGACTGCACTTTAGTTTCTAATGGTGCGGTGGCAGTNATTGTANCGGCATCCGATCGAGCTCGAGATTTACAACAGCCNCCTGTTTATATNGCTGGTATGGGNCAAGGTCACCCTGGAAACCCNCGACAAGCTGGTTACGAGAATGAAGTAAANACAGGTGCCCGTATTGCACGAGATACCGCTTATTCAATGGCTGGCGTCNGTCCAAATGATATCGACATCCGCGAACTCTATGATTGCTACACCTACACAACTCTCGTCACACTAGAGGATTATGGCTTTTGCGAAAAAGGTGAAGGCGGGGCTTTNGTTGAAGATGGGAAACTAGGNCCTGGNGGCTCTCATCCGACAAACACCGGTGGTGGTCAATTATCTGGTTATTATATGTGGGGAATGACTCCCGTATCGGAAGCGGTCATACAAACCCGTGGCCAAGGTGGTGAGCGACAAGTGGAGAAACGTGATCACGTTTTAGTCTCAACACAAGGCGGAATACTTGATTGGCATTCCACACTGATACTAAGTCCGAACGCTGACGCAGGAACGAGGAATTAATATCATGACCAATCAAGATCAAATTGCTCGACCGTCACCTATCGTCGACGAAGCTTCAAAGCCTTTTTTTGATGCCGCGGCTGACGCAGTTCTCCTTCTGCAGCGTTGCAACNTATGTGAAGCTTACCTGTGGCCGNTGCGAGAAATTTGTACAGAATGCTTGAGTACAGACCTNAGTTGGGCCCCCTCAANTGGAAAAGGGGCTGTACATTCATTCGTTATTATGCATCGNTTGTTTCANCCAGCTTTTCAAGAAGATGTCCCATATAACCTCACCGTTGTGCAACTAGATGAGGGCCCCCGAGTAACCTCAATCATCAAAGGTACAAATAATGAGGAAATTGAAGTGGGNATGAATGTGTCTGCTAACTGGCACGATGTAAACGGNACTCCACTACTACATTTCGAAGCGTCCTAAAGGAGATTTTATGACTAATGTTGAATTTCGNCCGGCCACCGAGGAAGAACTTCCNGAGTTTTATCGGCAGGCGTCACGTGCTCTGGGTATGACCAATGACAGTTTGGCAGGAATGAACCCCGATTGGACCATGTGCGCTTTCGTTGACGAAAAACTAGTAACAACNTACGGAGCATGGCCTCTGCAGATACGATTCAATGGGCCCGCGGTTCCGATCGCAGGAGTAACTATGGTGTCNACCGATCCATCCCACCGNCGTANAGGTTATCTCCGTAGCGTAAAGAAAAGACATTTTGAGCAGATGCATGAACAAGGTGAACAAGCGATTGCCGCCCTTCATCCTGCATGGATGGCGGTCTATCAGCGATACGGNTACGGAACTATAAATGATCGTCATTCCTACGTGATCGAACCGCGATTCATTAACTTCCACCATCCGGTNGAAATCACTGGCAATATCCGTGAAGTAAACCTTGAAGAAGAATTCGGACTACTTGTCGACGTCTATCGAAGATTCCGTGAGGATCGTAANGGGCTGGTGCACCGAGGTAAGGCAATGTGGGATCAAGGACCGCTAGAGCCTACAACGCCTGAGCGACAAAGATCAATCTTTACATATGAGGAATACGGAGAGCCACTAGGCTACGTCATTTATACGTCGGGGCCAGGATCTGAAATCGGGTCACATGCCAATAACGGGGTAACNCAGTATGCCGACGTCTCAGATTTCTTTGCNATTACGCCAGCAGCCTATCAAGCACTATGGAAATTGTTATCCGGAATAGATAATATTCAAAACATTCGATGGAATAATGCGCCTTCTAATGATCCGCTGGCAAACATGTTAGTTGAACCAAGAATGCTGAATACATCTCGCCGAGACGGCATTATGTCGAGGCTGGTGACTGTAAAGGATGCGTTATCACAGCGTAAATACGACGTTCAGGGTGAAATCAGCTTTAAGTTAGTTGATGATTTTTGCCCATGGAACAGTGGTTCGTGGAAGCTCCGTACCGACGAATCNCAGGCNGAGGTTGTNCCGATTCAAGCGGGCACTGAAGATTTAACTCTAACTCCAGACACGTTAGCAACGTTAGCATTTGGTTATTACGCCGCGACCGATGCCGCAAGAGCTGGNCTTATGGACGTACAAAAACCTGAAGCATTAGTGGAATGGGATCGTACGCTCANAACACGATATACACCCTATGAGGCTGAGCATACCTGGTNAAGATCGATGCTAGTCAACTTGAGCCAGTGCTTNGATTTGTTTCATATGATCNAGAATGTGCCAAATTGCNAAGTCAACTGCACCACCAATAGTCGGTTCAAANCCCTGACCTAAAAGAATGTCTGCGGGCTTTTTTATATCACCGTCTTCGATATATCCGTATACACGATTGGTGTCTTTTTCAACCTGCGTGAAAAGGTCAAGCGCANGTTCAGGAGTAGCCGCATTGACTGNAATTGGATCAACTGCGCGGGCATCCATGGCTGATGCNACCGCATTAGCAAAATAGTTTTCATTGTCAATCGTATGTTCCGCGATTTTACGTACGCCCCAATTATCATCCTCGCCCATCTCCCAAGATTCAGAATTCTCTTGAATAACTGNCCTNAGGCGGGCNCGCGCCTNGTCCAACTTGTCACGAAGCTCTTGAGCTGTTGTCATAACTANTAATCCCTTGTCNATNCGCTCACTAAATATATAAATCAGAGTAGCTCTACGTCGCCAATATGTCACAAAAGCGCGTAACCGCGTACATCGCTACGCTCATGTCAGTGCCACAATTGAATCGCCGAGGAGAATTCAATGATAGACAGCTCTAATACCGTAAAGGACGTCNTGTCCGAGTCAGATGCAGCGACACGNAGCAAGAACATCTCAAATGTTGAATATCATCTCGATTTGAATCTACCAGGTGNTGCAAGTGACACCTACTCNGGAACATTNGAGGCAACATTCACAATTGAAACAAATCCTGAAACCTTNCTGGATTTCACGGGATTTNAAATCACTACACTCATACTCAACGGGCGCNTAATCGCGGACCCCAGCTGGAACGGACACCGACTTCTGATCGGGNCTCGTGACGGACTACTTACAGGTGNAAACACGATTCGGTTGGAATATATTAATGAATANGACCACACGGGTGATGGATTTCATCAATTCATCGATCCAGAAGATNATCAAGAGTACGTTTATTCAAACTTTGAGCCNTACTCTGCCCACAGGCTATTTCCGTGCTTCGATCAGCCAAATATTAAAGCTCAGTACAAACTTTCAGTAGAATGCCCGTCCGACTGGACTTTAATNGGTAATAGNAAAACAGACTCAATAAATGNTATTGGTGGAGGTCGTACTAGACATAATTTTGAACAAACAAAATTATTCTCGACTTATTTATTTGCTTTGGTAGGAGGGCCTTACCAGAAATTTGAAAGTCAGTACAATTCGAAAAAATCAAACTCAGAGATAATTCCACTACGGTTTTACGCGAGAAAGTCTTTAGCGCCTCATGTTGACGAAGCNGAGTTATTTGAAGTCACCTGTCANGGTTTCGAGTATTTCGAAGATTTCTTCGACTTCGCTTATCCCTTCGGAAAGTACGATCAAATCTTTGTTCCGGAATTTAATCACGGCGCTATGGAAAACGTGGGAGCTATCACCCATTCAGAACGTCTGGTATTTAGAGATCCGCCTACTTATAACCAGAGACTAACAAGGGCTGAAGTCATTCTTCATGAGATGGCACATATGTGGTTTGGTGACTTAGTAACCATGAACTGGTGGAATGACCTNTGGCTGAATGAGTCATTTGCGTCTTACATGAGTTTTTTAGCGCTCACGGAGAACACACGATTTACTGATGCGTGGCAATCTTTCAACTCGCGTATGAAAGCGTGGGCATATCGGCAGGATCAGTTGATCACNACGCACCCTGTTGCAGGTGAGGTCATTGACACCGATCANACTTTTCTAAACTTCGATGGTATTACGTACGGAAAAGGCGCGGCAGTCATTAAACAGCTGGTAAAAACCATAGGAATGCCCGCCTTTAAGTCTGGTATGCNACGTTATATGGCTGAACATGCATTCTCCAACACTACACTCGATGACTGGCTTGAAAGTCTCGGTGAAGGGGTNGATCAAGACTTGAGGGGTTGGGCCGATTCATGGTTAGAAACCGCACAGCACAATAGCATTCAGATTCATNGAACTGGAAGCANAGATGACCANAATATGATGNTCGTNTCTCAATCAGCTCCAGATGAATTCCCCACTATTCGAAGCCATACGCTTGAACTGCTAGCTGGAGACTTAGTTGACTCAGTGTTNNCCAGCACGACACACGAGATCGTNGTCACAGATCAATCAAATCAAATTAATATTTCAAATAACACCGCTGATTTTCTTTTTCCGAANTTTGGAGATCACGGCTATGTNCAAGTNATCTTAGATCCAGAGTCNCTAGAGTTTGTTAAGCAACACTTAGAAAAAATCACAGACCCTCTGCTCAGAATGCAGATCTGGCANTCGCTCTGGGAAATGGTCAGAAACCAGGAATTAAGTTCACTTGATTACATACGGATTGCAACCGAAAAGGTCAAAATCGAGAACGATTTAGAACTCATTCAAGTCATCATTGAGCAACTTGGTGCCGCAGTATCACGCTACGTCCCGGAAGAGGTGAAGCTTTCGGAAGCTCGTAATTTATTTACGTTAGCTAAGTCGCAGTTGGCTGTAGCTCAAAATTCTGATGAAAGAATCTTATGGGGACGAGCCATGTTTGGATTTGCGATAGCAGACGATGACATCTCGGAAAGCTTAGATATTATCAACGGTAAGGCATCGATAAAGGAATTTACTCCAGATCAAGATATGCGTTGGGGAGTTATTACGAGTGCGATCGCAGCAGGCTTTGAAAACGCACAATCGCTTGTGGCTGAAGAGCTCGCTAATGACCCAACCGATCGAGGCGAGCGGGCTGCNCTTCGAGCAAACACGTCAGTACCTAACAAGGAAACCAAAGACCAAGCCTGGGATAAATTCACCAGTGGCTCTGGTTATGGGTCTCTACATCAGACAGCTGCCGCAATGTCTGGCTTTTTATGGTGGAAGCAAGNCGACCTACTTACACCTTATGTGGAACGNTTTTTTAGTGAAGTCACTCAGGTGTTCGANACGGAAGAAAATCATTTCGCGCAATCGTATTTCGGGTCTTTATTTCCAGGATACCTAGTTGATTACGATTTGCTCGAAAAGTCTAATCGCTTACTGGAGAAAACACCGNCAGACAATCAACTGTTAAGGCGAATGCTTCTAGAGGCGAATGATAATTTAAGCAGAGCAATAAAGTGTCGAGAATATGCCCGCAAATAAAGAGTAATCGTTAAAGGTGTTTTGTGAAGTTATTTAGTGCGCCAAAGCCACAGGAGTCACAAAACAAACTTTATTACGGCTGGTACATAGTAGGTGCTGGGTTNATTATTCAACTCCTTGGAGCATCACTTATGCATCATGCCCTCGGTGCATACGCTNTGGCAATCACTCGAGATCTCGGTTGGAGCAGAACAGCACTTTCCGGNGGGTTCTCACTTGCAAGATTTGAAAGCGGCCTGCTCGGTCCCGCCCAAGGCTGGCTCATTGATAAATATGGACCACGCTCCATTTTAAGATGGGGTTTGGTCTCATTCGGATTAGGATTTATTGNGTTTAGCCAAATCACTGAACTTTGGCATTTCTACATAATCTTTACGGTAATNGCCATCGGATCAAGCCTCGGAGGCTTCATGTCAGTAACCGTGGCTGTCGTGAGTTGGTTCGATCAAAAACGAGCTAAGGCTTTAGCTTTAGCTCAACTCGGGTTCTCGATCGGTGGCCTTCTAGGTGGNTCTATNGTCTTAGTGATGATCACCGAGATTGGATGGCGAGAGTTCTCATTTGGATCAGGCCTGCTTATCCTCGTACTGGCATTCCCTCTCACATCTGTGATGTATCGGACGCCCGAAGATTTCGGGCTCACCATTGACGGACTCCAACCTGAAGGTCGATCAATTAACGAAAATTCCTCAGAAAAAAATAGCTCNACGCNTGATGAACCGGTTTACACATGGCAAGATGCAATGAAAACATCTTCATTTTGGATGATTGGATTGGGACATGCATTTGCAGTCATGGTTGTGTCAACTTTAATGCTCCATCTTCCCTTACATCTCGTGGAAGGTAGAGGATTCTCTGAAGTACAAGCAGCGGTGATAGCAGCAGGTATGATGGCGTGTCAAATACCAGGNCAAGCTATTGCNGGATCTTTAGGAGAACGGATAGGAAAAAGAAAATTGACTACGACTGCCATGCTTATGCATGGTGCGGCGNTACTAATTCTTGCTCAATATTCCTCCTACCCGATGATGGTTCTTTTTGCAGTTCTGAATGGTGTTGCTTGGGGCATTAGAGGTCCGTTGATGCAAACAATGCGGGCTGAATATTTCGGTCGAAAACATTTTGGAATGATTATGGGCTGGTCGTCCGTACTTATTATGGCCGGGTCCTTTAGCGGACCAATGATTGCCGGCTGGTTGTTTGATATAGCNGGTTCATACGAAACCGGCTTCACTTTNATAGCAATGTTCCCNATTGTCGGTTCATTATTTTTCTTATTTGCCGGACCGCCAANAAAACGAATCTANCAAGTAACATCCGCGATTAATTCCATGATTTTGTTCGTAAATTTAGTGCNGTGCTTCTATCAGTCGCATCAAATCGGATAGATGCNACTTCATCAACAATAATTGTGGGAGCATTACTATTATTACTTCCCAGTACGCCTCNTAGTCTAAGAAACACAGCAGTATTAATAATTAGATTGTATTTATCAACTATTTCTGGCCGTAACAAGGCGTTAATTACACCAAATTCATCCTCAAGTAATAAAAATACAACTCCATTTGCAGTAGATGGTCTTTGNCGACATACCAACAAACCAATCACCTCTACTTCGGCAGATGCTGATTGAGAAGTCAGATCACAGCTAGATNTAAATTGATTTGGTTGCATACTGCGAAAAAATTCCATCGGATGGCTATCTGGAGAAAGATTCAATAATCTATAATCCGCTACCATTTTTTCAAATCGACTGAAATCTTTAAAGTTTATATCAGTNGTTGGTTCTTGAAATGACAATTGCAATTGATGGTTAGATATCCCATTTGAATCGATATACGTTGACAGNGCTTTTCCCTGAAATAATCCTATATGCCAGATTAATTGGCGCCGATTCAGCCCAAAAGAATCGAATGCACCTACTTGAATCAAATTAAGCACAATCTCTACTGGCAATCCCGTACGCTGAATAAATTGAAATAATGTCTCGTATGGACCAGCTCGTTCACGCTCAGTCACTATTTGANTTGCAAGAGTCACACCGATTCCTCGNACATAACCAATCCCAATATCAATAGTGTCAGAGTTATCCACAATGCTAGATNCCACTGTGCAATCAATACTGCTGGAATTNATATCTGGACGGTTTATCATAATACCGTGGCGTTTGGCATCATTTGTTAAAACATGTGGTGGGTAAAATCCCATAGGTTGATTATTAAATAGTGCACAAATGAATTGAGCTGGATAATATTGTTTAAGCCACGCTGTTTGATAAGCCAATAACGCAAAAGCAGTCCCATGGCTTTTAGGAAATCCAAACTGAGCAAATCCTAACAAGTTATTAAATATCTCNATTGCAGATTGTGATGANACGTTTTTTTTNGAAGCAGCATTCAAAAATTTCTCGCGGTAATCATTAATCTCGACCGATCCAGATTTCTTTCCTAAGGCACGGCGAAAATTATCAGCTTCACCAGCCGTGAAATCAGCTAACACTTGAGCCACTTGGATAACCTGCTCTTGAAAAATAACAACACCCAANGTTTCACCTAGAACTGGNCGTAAATCTGGATGTGCATAAGGCGGTTCATAATCTGAAGACAGTAATTTCTTTTCACGTCTTTGTATATAAGGATTAACAGCGCCACCCACGATCGGTCCAGGNCGTACGATCGATACTTGNATCGCCAAATCATTTAAATTTCTAGGCTTCGTACGAGGAAGCATNGCGATTTGTGCACGNGATTCAATCTGAAATACTCCAACAGTATCCCCGGCACATATCGAATCATAGACTGCACTATCCTCAAAATTAATCCTAGATAAATCTATATCAGNATCCTTATCTTGCATTATCAAATCCACAGTTTCTTCTACTACTGAAAGCATTCCNAACCCGAGTAAATCAATCTTAATCATTCGAGCATCGTCGATAGAATCTTTATCCCACTGACATATATAACGATCTGGCCAAGCAGTCGGTTGACACGCAACATAATTCGTCAGTGGTTTAGATGAAATTACCATTCCACCAGGGTGCTGAGACATATGCCTAGGAAAACCAACTANCTGCTCTACTAAATCCAATAGGAGTTGCCATCTTGAAATCTCATCTTTTTGTGAAAGTTCAATTGATGATTTGATGAATTCACCCAACTCATCAATACTCGAAACCAGAGTGGATTGCTTTATCAAACGTCGGAGTAAATTTTTAGGCAANCCAAGTGCCTGGCCTACATCNCGAATAGCNCTTCGTAATTTATAACGAGCAAATGTCGCCACNAANGCTGCATANTCAATTCCCCAATAACTATATATTCGTTCTATGAGTGCTGCCCTGATATCACGNGGAAAATCAAGATCAATATCAGGCAAAGAATATAATTCGTCATTTAAAAAGCGCCCTAAAAACANATNGCTCTTTACAGGATCAATATGNGATAAGCCGATTAAATAACACACTACAGANGCAACGGACGATCCNCGTCCNCGACCAATTGGAAGTTGATTTCGGTATTTAGTATTTGAATCTTGAATTTCATCTGCNACAGATTTTGCGAGCTCAAAAATATCTGCATATATGAGAAAAAAACCTGATAATTCATGCTTATTAATTAAACGCAATTCTTCAATTAAACGCTCATATGCTGTCGCTAGGAATTCAGTATTTTGATAGCGAGCTTCAAGTTTTTGAAAACACATTTCAGATAAATATTCATGTGCTGATAATTCACTCGGTAATGTTGAGGTTGGTAATTCATATCCAAGATCTTCAGTTAGATCAAATTGACAACGCTCCGAAATCAACACAGAATTCTCGGTCAGATGTTTCCCATANTGNGAAAAACGAATNACTTGCTCACNCGGATCTCTTAAATAAAATTCTGCGTTTGGCCGACGNACTGATTCAGCTTNATCAATACNAATCTTATGATTGATAGCAACCAAAACATCCTGTAAACGATATCTACTTGGAACGTGATAATGAACATTCCCAGTAGCAACTGAGGGAATTCCNGTGTCACTGGATAATTTAAGCAGCCNNCTAGCACGATTAGAATCACCTAATACAAAGTTATCCTGAATTTCAATAAAAACATTCCGTAATCCAAAAGAATCCACCCAGCATCGCAAAATTTCCTCGGCAGCTTTANCCTCACCCTTCATTAATTTCTGATTAAGTAAACCTCGCTGACACCCTGTCAATAAAATTACACCTTCGGCATGACTGATTAATGTTGAAATAGAAACTGATGGATCTATTCGCTTATCTTGTCTTAATAAAGCTGTCGGNTCATACAAACCAAATGCTGCNCTTGATAACTTGCAAAGATTTGAATAACCAATTGAGTTCTCTGCTAAAAGTGTTACGTGATGCTTTATTTCTGCATTTATTAAATNTGTAGGGTCACCAATTACATCTAGCTCTAATCCGATAATTGGTCGGATTCCTATTTTTTTTGCTCCTTGTGCAAATTCCATCGCNCCNGAAAGAGAATTATGATCGGTCAAAGCTATNCTTTGGTANCCCATTTTTTTTGCTTGTAGCAGTAACTCATCGANAGAAGATCCNCCCTCAAGTAGCGAATAGTTAGAATGCATATGAAGTTCGACATATTCAGGTTGCATGACTTAAAACTAATCACTANTTCTCAGGAAAANCTGCTAAATAATTGAGAAAACCAACTATTGGTCTTCAAATCATGAAATAGTGTGATTACACCGCCAGAGTCTAAAACCACCCTGAAATAACTTCGTTGGCACTCTTGATCGTTCCACCAGTTATCAATCAAGTGCCAATGATCAATAATTTCAATAATTAGCTTATTTGAAACCATAATTGGCCAAGCCGTGTGAGCAAAAAAAGACAGGCAATATTCGTCTGATTCAATAACCTTCACTCTAACCGCATTGGCGCTCCCTAAGTAAGATAATCCGTGAGGGCGAATTGTTTTTCTGGTAATCGATGCCACCTTGAAACCTCCTTAATTTGGAATAAGGCTGGGTGACCATAACGCGTCTTTAAGTGTTCGGCGGTATCAATCAATTGCTGCTGTCGCTGTCGTGTCATCTCAAATAATGAAAGTTGGTAACCAGTTTGATTAATGAATTCAAGAAATTCAATTCGCAATAGAGAAATTGGTTCCGCGTATCTAATACGATCAATATGAGGTGAGATTGCCAACCAAATCTGAGTGAGTGAACTAGTGGCCGTTCTCAATGTTTTCTCAAAAAAATATAATTTACCTGTCTCAGTCTCAAATTCAATCTTTACTCGAACAAGTAGTAAATTTCTAAATCCTAATTTCTGAAGTAGTTGCGCCAATAGATTTTGAGTAAATACTTTTAAGACTGTCAGATCTGATATAGGATCTAATAATTGAATTTCATCAAATATTTTCTTATCTTCAGATATATTTGATCGCAAATACTCTTCATCACGATTTGTTGCAGCCAACCAAGCATGGGTACCAACAGAACCAAACTGAGACTCGATTGTTGAACGTGAAAGTGCTGTAAATTGACCAATTGTGTTTATTTGCAGTAATCGTAAACGTTCGATGGCATCAGACGGCAAAGGAAGCAATTCTATTGGTAATGTGGCAAGAAATTTTACAGCAGTTCTCTCCTCAATATAATTCAACACCCCAGGCTTCCCATAGAAAGCGGCTAATTGAGTTGTGAATTTTTTATCTGCAATTCCTAAATGTACCTGTAATAGCGATCGAATATTTTGATTAGTTCTAGTCCGTATAAATTTCGATGCCCACACATCAGATAGAGAAAAAATCTTATCTGCTAACAATTCAACATCACCAAAATATGTATCCATTCCCTTGAGGTCCATTAATAAAAAGCCCGATGAAATCTTCTCCACAACTGGTGAGACTTCTTGTGCAATTAATATAAATTCTTCAAATGCCGCCTTTGTTAATACCGCATTGATTTCAATGATTCTCAATTGTGGGTATGTCCCAAATGCCTGAGCATATGTTTGATGTGGTAAAACTCCAAATTTTCGTGCCGAAAAAGTCACGTCAATGATTTCTTCTGTATCAGGATCGCACAAGGCAATAGGAGGCAATATGTCATCCATGAAATCTGTATGCTGCGACAAATTAACAGCTAATTCAAAAGAGGGTACAAACAAACATCCTAGTGACAATTTCCCCCTCCATACTAATTATATTAGAACATATGTTCTAATATAATTAGTATAAATCAATCTTGTTATTATGCAACTTCTAGCGAATAAACTCGATCCTCAGCTAAAGTCACCATATTCTGCAACTAACAGTATGGAAAGAAATTATCTCTATGAATAAAAATACGGCTGCACAAGCATTTTTTAAAAAAGATGAAAATAATCCTTCTGTTTATCATCCTACACTTAATGCCCGTGGCCCATGGGATCCGAATTCATTACACGGACGTGTAATTGCTGGGTTAATTGCACACGAAGTCGAAGCAAATTATTCAAATCGAGATGGTTTTCAGGATATGCAGATTACGCGCATGACTATTGATTTATTACGATTAGCGCCAATGGCGCAACTAGTCGTTCAAAGCAATATAGTGCGCTCTGGTAGACGAATACAAGTAATAGANGTACAAATCAGCACGAATCATANAGAAAAAGGANTCCTTGAAATAGCACGTGGAAGTGTGGTTCTGCTAAAAAANAGCGAAGAGCCAATGGGTTCCGTNTGGTCCACTCCAGCCTGGGACATTGATGCACCTGATGAAAACATGGATATGCCTGATTTAGTTGGAGAGCGACTTCCGATGTGGCACACAATCAATGTCGGNTTCACAACTGGACCGCTNCCAATTTCTGGCTCCAAAGTTTCTGCTGATAATTCAAATGATGTCAATTTGACTACTGATAATTCGCAACGTGAAATTGGACCAAGACGTGCATGGATTAGAGAAACTCATGCATTTATTGAAGGTGAAATCACTAGTCCAATTCTCCGTGTAGCTCAAGTAGCAGACTTCGCAAACCCTTTCGTAAATTCTGGAACAAATGGCTTAAATTACATTAATACTGATATATCGCTATATTTACAAAGAAACCCTGTCGGCAGCTGGATAGGAGCTGAAACGTTTTATCACGGTGCTGATAATGGAATATCGATTGCCACAATAGCGCTATATGACAAAATTGGTAAAATTGGAACTTCTACTGTTTGTGGCCTAGCTCAAGTTCGATCCTAATAGACTCAATAAAAGATCTCCCGAATTCTCAAAATGAATACCCTGCCCTCCAACACACTGCAAATAGTAATTCCTGGAGATTCACCAATACACATTGGTGGGACAACTCATCTTGATAGATTAAGTGAATATGGAGAAGTCACACTATATTCAACACCTCCCAAAAATACTAATGAACAAATTCAACGATGTATAAATGCCGATATTGTGCTCAATAGTCGTTCAAGTCTCACATGGCCAAAATCAGTACTTCAAGCTCTACCTCGACTAAAACACATATCAACCACTTCTGTTGGTTTAGACAATATAGATATCGTCGAAGCTCAAAAGTTAGGAATTACCATCAGTCACCAAACTGGTAATACTGCAACGATTGTCGCAGAGCATGAATTTGCACTCCTACTATCAGTAGCAAGACAAATTCCCGCACAAGATAAATCTATTCGGGATGGGATATGGGATCCTGGAGAAGGTCAACATATATTCTTAAAAGAAAAAACTATCGGAATTATTGGAATGGGGAATACAGGGA
Organism: Chloroflexota bacterium; assembly: GCA_002701625.1. The sequence continues at coordinate 45,928 of NZWK01000048.1, read as the reverse complement.
CTGAAATGGCGAAATTCGCCACGGCTTTTGGTATGAATGTTATCAGTTGGACGTTCAATCCAGAAAAGAATAGAAATCTTCCGGTAGACGTAACATTCTTAGAATTTGACGAATTACTTGCAAAGGCTGATGTCATTTCACTGCATACAGCACTATCGAATGAAACCAAATACTTGATCGGCAAAAGAGAATTGAGTTTAATGAAGCCTGAAGCAATTTTAATTAATGGATCACGTGGAGGAGTTATAGATACGGATGCGCTCGTCGATGCCTTAACCCGCCAAAAGCTCTACGGAGCCGGTCTTGATGTTTTTGAAACTGAACCGCTTCAAGCAGCTCATCCGTTAATGAGTTTTAATAATGTCGTACTCACACCACACGCTGCAGATGCAACACCTGAGGGTCTCGATTACCTCAACCGTGACTCGGTAGATCACATAATAAACTTTATCGAAGGCAATCCTAAAGGACTTTACCAATAGTAGAAAATTAAACCAATTGCTTATTTTTTGGCGCTACTTGTCGCACTCGGACGAAGAGCCCAGCTCGTCTCTGTAATGTTAGAAAATTCTCTTTTCATTCCACAGCTGCACTGCCCAGTAGTCTGCTCACCACCCGGTGGTGGAAGTACAAATCTATGTTCATGATCCGCATCGATATTCTTACCACTCATAATTACCCCCCGCAATTATTACCCAAGTAATTAACCNTAGTTTATCAGTTTATTCCAATTCNTTCACCTATATCNAATGCTCATTTATTACNGCATTCGNTAATTGGAATTCTTCTGCAATCAGTTCATAAGAACGNATACGATCCGNAAAATTATATGTAGTAGTCAATAAAAAAAATTCGTCAACTGCATATCTTTCAGCACGCGCTCTCAGCTTTTGGCCAACATCATCAGCAGATCCCAGAACATCCACAGTTTTCAGATAATTAACGTAATCAATTTCAGCATCAGAATATTGAAATTTTTCAGCATCATCAATTGAGGGGATTTTTCCTNTGCGAAATTGCCAACAGTATCGACTCGAAGCAATCCGTTCNGCTGATGATTGNGAGTCTGCACAAAGTGCCGANAGTGCCACAGCAACTTGCGGTTCAACATTGAATACAGAAGGCTTGAAATTCTCTCTATAAATTTTAAGAATCTCTGCNCCTGACAGTGGATTAAGAAATTCGGCAAAGCAAAAAGAAAGTCCATATTTTGCCGCAACAAATGCACTNTCNTTTGATGANCCTAACATCCACANTGCCGGAAAGATTTNCGTGACTGGCTGTACAACNATTTCATTTCTTNAAGCAAGATTTGATTTTNTTTCTTTAAAGTAATCAAGNAATTCGCAGATCATTGTTTCATACGNNTCAAGCGGAATAAGTTCACGATCAAACGACAAACGTGANGCTANTTTCTGGTGCCCCCCGATNGCTCGACCTAGACCTAAATCAATTCGGTTTTGATATAGAATTTGTAATGTTTGAAATTGTTCGGCCACTTTCATTGGAGAATAATGCAACAACATTATNCCACCCGACCCNACGCGGATTTTCTGCGTTGATCCTGCAATAGCAGATATTAATATCTCGGGAGCCGAACAAGCCAATCCTTGTGAAGCATGATGTTCGGCAACCCAATAACGCTTATAGCCTANNTTCTCGGTGATTTGAGCCAGCTTCACACTTTCGTGAATTGCCTCACTCGCAGTTCCACCCTCACGNATTGGAGATTGATCAATCACGTTTAGNCGCATTAAATACCTTTCTGCTCAGCACTCAACAGTATGTCAGATTACTCTTAAAACAGTAGAAATTAATCAAGAAAAGAGAAGGTTTGACATTATGAACTCGAATCAAGGTTTAAGAAAAATGCGCGAGCCTGATGATGACATACGTGAAGCCCTCGATGAGTTGCCATATGGTGTCTANGTTATCGGCAGTTCCGANGGACAAACCCCGAATGCAATGATNGCTGACTGGGTTATGCAAGTCTCATTCAACCCAAGACTACTTCTGGTGTCGTTTGAGAAAGATTCATCTTCACTTTCTCGTATTCGAAATCACCGCTTTTTTACTGCGAATCTGCTTAATCAAGAGAATAATGGCATGGCTCTCGCTGCCCAGTTTGTGCAACCAGCTAACACCACAAAGATAAAAGGGCGACAGGAACAGGCCAACCCTGCACCGAAGAACAAACTAGAGGGCATCGAGTATCGAATTGCTGAGCATGCCCTAGGTTGTCCTATATTAGAGGATGGCTTGGCATTTCTTGAATGTGAAGCTAAAGAATTTATAGATGCTGGAGATCACGTATTAGCGATAGGCTCAGTTCTATACGGTGAAGTCCAGCAATCTGGAGAGCCGTTGACATCCACATATACCGGCTGGACATACTCAGGTTAAGATTAAAAACAGCNACTAAGNCACNGTCTGATGGCGAGGTAGTCCCGATAATTCAAACGAGCGATCGACTAATTCAATTGAATTTTCAACATCATTCTCAATCGTCAGGAATTCACCATCAGAACCGTGCTTCAATTTAAAACGACTTGTTCCCAAATATTCAATCTGCTCGATACCGGTCANATCAGTCCACNCTAACGAATGNAGCACTTTTCCGCGATGCAAAGAAAATATCAATTCATCGGTCAATACTATTAAGGTGGCGGTATTTCGCCATGTGATCACGACAATTGGAAGCATAAATAACGTGACGCCAAAGGCGAAAAGTCCAAAACCCCAAGCTTCGTTCACTCTAAAAATTAAACCGATAGCGGTAGATATGATCGCGATCANGCAAGGCAANGCAAACGATGCGTTCTGCCACCAATGCGAATCATTTAGATAGATTGAATCTATTTGCGAACCTCGGCCTGCATTTAATGANTCAACGAATGCTTTATCTGCCGTGTGTAAACGTTCTAGCTTATGGCTCAATAAATCTGTANTTTTCAAAAAACACCCCGAACCAGTGGAACTCCATCTAAACCCAATCTAGACTGCTAAGGTTATACAAGCATCTCATGTAACGAAGAAAGCCTAACTTCGAGGGTTATATATCTTGAAAATGCCAACAGTAGCTGAGCCAGACTACGAACAGTCCGTGACTGCCGCNGGAGGCTTTTTACAGAGNAATCCGCTAGCTAAGTATTTATGGCAATACAAGTATTACTATCTGGTTTCATTGATTGCCTCGNTGATAGCAGCTGTCATATCTTTGCTGGTAACAACCTACTTAGTTGAAAGAGCCATCAGTTATATAAGTGACGGACGGTCCATATCTGCATTGGCACAACTAGCATTTCTTATACTCCTTGCTGGACTGATTCAGTCAGTATTTGGTTGGAGTGGACGATGGTTCGGGTCAACTGCNTCTCGAGAAATTGAATACTATCTGAGAGCTGACTTAACAAAACATTTTTTAAATCTTGATCAATCCTTCTTCCTTAAAAATCGNACCGGAGACTTAATGTCCCGCGCTATGAACGACCTCCAGGCCATCAGAGATATGATCGGCCCTATTGCATCAGCCATGGGACGAATGATCATCGTGCTCATAGTTGGCTTTCTTGTGCTGCTTACAATGAACGTACGATTAGCTTTCTTTTCACTTGCGTACCTTCCATTAGTCGGACTAGTAATCGCATTCTTCGAAGTTCGAGTCGAACATCGATTCAATGCGGTGCAAGAACAATTATCTGTTCTGACTGATGCCGCACAAGAATCAATGTCAGGAGTCAGAGCCGTAAAAGCATACGCTCGCGAAGAGTCTGAAATAAGTGCGTTTTCATCTCAAAATGAAGAAATGAGAAAGCGGGCTATGAGTCTAGCAACATACCAAGCTGCCCTCTGGCCNGTATTTGTTGTNCTAGGGATGGGTACAACTNTAATCGCACTTTTTTTTGGAACACCAGCAGTTATTGATGGCGAGCTCACCTCGGGGCAATTAGTTAGATTCATCCTCGTGTTAGGAATAATCTCTTGGGATCTCATGATGATCGGCTGGGTNATAAGCATCATGCAACTTGGCTTCGTAGCAAATAAACGAATTACTCAACTGTTTCGACAATCCCCGGCAATCCAAAATGCAGAGGTTAGCCTAGAAAATCATGGCTCGACAGGACACATAACATTCCGAGATGCCTCCGTTGCATTTGATGAAGCAGTCGTGTTGGATAATATNAATTTAGAAATCCCTCTCGGCCANACCGTAGCAATTGCGGGAAAAACTGGCTCTGGCAAGACAACATTAGTTAATCTTTTACCGAGAATGAATGATGTGACAAACGGATCAGTGGAAATAGATGGTNTAGACGTCCGAAAATATAAGCTAAACGTACTTAGAGACATGATTGGATTCGTGCCACAAGAAGCGTATCTATTTTCGGACAGTATCATAAACAACTTAAAATATGGTCAAAGCGATCCNACNGNAGAAAATGTNGCAACGGCGTTAGACGTATCACGGCTGTCAAAAGATCTTGAACAGCTGGATAACAAGTTAGACACACTTATTGGAGAGCGTGGTGCGTCACTATCCGGCGGCCAAAAGCAAAGAGCNGCTCTAGCACGCACAGTCTTAAAAAATGCCACTATATTAGTGCTTGANGATTCTTTGTCGCATGTTGATACGAATACCGAAGAAGAAATTCTCGGAGAACTCAAAACATATATGAAGGGCAGAACAACTCTGCTGATAGCGCACCGGACTTCCACTCTTAGAACTGCTGATACTATNGTCATGCTCNAAAANGGGAAAATTGTTGAATCAGGTCCTCATAATAAATTAGTCGNGGCAAATGGCCCATATGCACAGCTCTATAAAGAACAGTTGGCCGTTGAAGCTCTCGGTGTCGATCTTGANGAATTAGANCTGGATGCACCGNTCAGCGGAGCAGAAAATATATGAGTTTCTACGAAGATGAGGAATTAACCGTAAGTTTCGACCGAACCGTGGTCACCAGATTCTGGGGGTATATGAAGCCCTANCGACTATGGTTATTCTTATCNGTCATATCTACAGTCGCACTAGCCATCCTTGAAGTACTTCCNTGGTTGCTCGTTCAACGTGCAATTGATAGTCATGTNACGCCAAANGATCTAGACGGATTCAACACATTAGTTATCCAATTTCTCATCATACTTGGTGGAATATTCGTTCTGCGGTACAGCCAAACTTGGGTCATGATGTGGATTGGACAGAAAATAATCCTTCGCATGCGAATGGAGTTATTTCGACATATTGAGTACATGTCGGCGTCATTCTTCGATAAAAATCCCGTAGGGAGACTTGTGACAAGATTAACCGGTGATATTCAACAGATTGAAATGGTGGTTTCACAGGGAGTCGTGCAGATACTCTCAAACCTTCTAGTAGCTAGTGCCATGGTGGCAGCGATGTATATTATTTACTGGCAGCTAGCCGCGGTGCTTACGTTATTCCTAATNCCACTGATCTTAATAATNCGCAGATTCGCTCAAGCCCAGCGAGAGGCNTTTCGNGATCAAAGNATTTGGATGGCGCGGATTGGTGCTTACTTAAACGAAATAATTACTGGGGTATCAGTNATCCAATTATTCAATCGGCAAAAGAAAAATCTGCANCTATTCGATGAGCGTAACCAAGGTGCNCTACATTCNAATATGCGNGTACTCTTNTGGTTTGCTGCATTNGAGCCAGTCGTNATCATCTTTACTGCGATAACGACTGCCTCGATAATATGGTANGGCGGTGGCGAAATAGTNCGAGGTGCCATAACACTCGGTATATTAGTCCANTTCCTAGGGTATATGAATCGTTTCTTTTGGCCGGTGCGAGANCTTACTGANCGNTACACAATGATTCAAGGAGCGATCGCGTCGGCAGANAANATTTTTGCGATANTGGATACNCCACAAGGAATAGTGGACGCACAAAATGCCAAACCACTTCAAAGAATCAACGGTAAAATACAATTCGAANATGTGTGGTTCGCCTACAACCACGATAATTGGGTACTAAGAGATGTGTCGTTCACAATAAANCCAGGCGAAAAAATNGCTATCGTNGGTGCAACTGGAGCCGGTAAGTCAACCACAATGGCANTATTTTCAAGATTCTACGATATNGAGCACGGTGAAATNTTGATNGATGACGTGCCAATCAAGTCNATGCCTCANACATGGCTNAGGCGGAACACAGGAATTATGCTTCAGGATCCGTGGGTCTTCACGGATACAATCACTGAGAATATTAGAATGCGGGATTCAATGATCTCGCTAGATGTCGTGGACGCGGCAGCTAAAGCCGTAGGGGCTGACACATTTATTAATATGCTGCCAGCAGGATACGACACGCAAGTTTCNGAACGCGGTGCGAATTTCTCNACAGGGCAAAAACAACTCATATCACTCGCTAGAGTCGCAGCTTTNAACCCGCAAATTGTCCTCGTTATGGATGAAGCAACCGCAAGCATTGATCCTGAGACTGAAGCAATTATTCAGGCAGGCCTCGCTACAGTTATGGAGGGTCGAACTTCGATAATTATCGCTCATCGGTTGAATACAATTAGACACGTTGACCGAATCCTAGTATTTCATCAAGGTGAGTTAGTTGAAAATGGTAGTCACGAGGCCTTGATCGCCAAAGGCGGGATCTACACCCAATTATACGAAATGCAATATGGCTTGACTAGTAAATAAATTATGACTGGCTTGCATCGCTATGCAACCNCTACATCAACTTTTATAAACCTGTAAATTCGGGAGCACGCTTCTCTTCCCATGATCGTCTCGATTCTGCAACATCATGAGGTGCTCTTTGNGCAAAACTCAATCCAGAAGTCTCNTTAATCAATGCTTGNTCTAACTCCACATGNAGGTTTCGCTGGGTCACTCTTTTTGCTGATCTGACAGCCATTGGAGGCCATCGAGTGATTTCTTCAGCAAAAGCTNCAGCCTCATCTAANAGNTTTNCAGAAGANNTAGTTAATCTATTCANAAGACCTAANTNGTAAGCCTCANTTGAATCAATCATACGAGACGTAAGAATCAAATCNATAGCTCTTGAATATCCTAGTATNCGTGGAAGAAAGAACGACATNCCACTATCTGGCGACAAACTTCTCTCTAAAAANGTNGTCTTAAATCGNGTCAATTCNGAACCTATTCGCAAGTCACAAGCGAGCGCCATACTCATACCTGCNCCAACGGCAATGCCATTCACTGCNGCTATAGTAGGTTTNGTCATTCTATAGAAGGACACAGCCTGTTGCCCTACCCACCCAAATTCATCCAGTCGACGGTTTTGATCGGGGACTTCGGGNTCTTCCGAGTCAATTCCTCCCGTNAGATCNGCGCCNGCACAGAAACCTCTGCCTGATCCGGTCACAANCAAGGCNCGNATATTATCNTCNGCCTCAATCTCGNTACATACTGCNCGTGTCTCNGTCTGTAGGTTCTTATTCAACGCATTCAACACGTCAGGTCGGTTTAATGTCAAAATANCAATATGNCCCTGGCGTTCAAGAATAANNTCTTCGTAACTCAATTTAATCCCTCGCAATCTATATCTAGGTCTAGGTCTACATTTTAACCACACCTTNTCTAACTAAGTGTATGCTTAATTTATANAGAAATTAAAAGGGTTACGAGCCAGAAAGATAGNGCTCCAATGACAAANGCAACTGAAAATCCGTCACCNGCNGCTGANGAAAAACNTACCTACACAAAATCACGGCGAGTCACTCGAATTCAGCGNCGTGGNCTAGATCCGCTNTCTGGNAATATGATCCAAAAATTTCTAAAAAGATCTATCGTCAATATTGTCATCANTATNCGNTCTTCAAAAGAGATGCGAAAAACCGGAGTAGTTTACAATCCNCTCNCTAAAANTTCACATCAGGANCCTGAGACAGTATGGAGAAATCTNCGGTACAAAGATCCCGTNCATTGGTCNGACGTCGTCCAAGCNTGGGTAGTAAGTCGACACTCTGACGTCGATTCTGTACTAAGAGACTTCAAACGATTCTCGAACGTNCCGCAAATGCTCCTCAATCAAAATGATNCGATGACCNCAACCGATAACAATGAACTTGATGTAAACAATGCTCCCAGCATGCTTCAGTCNGATCCNCCAGATCACACACGACTACGAACNTTGGTTTCACANGCNTTCACTCCTAAGGCAATTGCATTGTGGAAAACGACTGTTGANGCNGTGGCTGATGAATTAATTGAAAATATCAATGAGAAAAATAGGTTTGACTTTCTAACTGAATACGCAAACTTACTTCCGCTAATCGTGATCGCNGAGATGGTGGGAGTCCCGCATACCGACAGAGATTTGTTTAANTCGTGGTCNGTGAAAGTTGCCCGAACGCTTGAACCCACAATTACAGCNNATCAAGCAGANGAAGCTGACCANGCTACCATCGAACTTGCNGAGTATTTTGATGGAATTATTCAGTCACGAAGAATNGAACCAAAAGATGATCTCATTACGGTNCTCATTCAGGCAGAAGAAGAGGGAGANAAACTCAACCATGGGGAAGTAATAGCTGCCCTGACGTTAATCTTAATNGCTGGCCANGAAACCACNTCGAATTTACTCGGAAATGGTATGTATGCTCTATTAAACAACCCTGAACAGCTCATGTGGCTNCGAAAAAACCCTGAGCAAATNGAAGTAGCAGTCGANGAACTTCTACGTTTTGACTCACCTGTTGCAGTNAATGCACGAACTGCNTTGGAGGATGTCGAANTAGGTGGAGTNCCAATCAAAGCCGGTGATTCNGTGATTCTACTGCANGGCTCAGGNAATTTCGATGAAGATTTACGNGGAGACTCTGGTCATCTTGACCTTGAGAACGGTGACAAGAATCACTTATCNTTTGGACGAGGAATACATTACTGCCTAGGAGCACCTCTAGCTCGACTNGAGGGTCAAATAGGCTTCCANAAGGTCCTCGATCGATGGACNGATATCCGACTGGCTGAGTCGCCAGAATATAANGATCATATCGTGCTCAGGGGATTAAAAACATTNAATGTGNAGGTCAACGACTAGANTTTGNTATTNATCGTTTCATTAATCTGACTTGAGATTTATAATACGTTCATGAATACAATATTCAATACAGACACGCACGCACCACCATTTAATTATGACGATGTCCAACATCAAGACATAGGAGTTGCGATTGATGCGGCAATCGATGTTACGACAAAAATCTATCAGGAAGTCGTGGATATACCTAATCAAGATCGTACATTTGAAAACACAATTCTCCCATTAGATGATGTGACAAACCTNCTCATAGAAACTGANGGAGCNTTNTGTTTCTTAGCCTACGTGTCANCNGATGAAGANATNAGACGGGTTGCTCAACAAGCGGACGAAAAACTATCNGAGTTNCAAACGCTTCTCGGATTCCGTGAGGATATCTTCATGGCAGTAGTAGCNTACACANAAACNNATGACTTCATCNNACGGAGCCCCGTNGAANAAAGANTAGTCGACTTTATTCAACGAGATTATCGAAGAAATGGTCTTGATCAATCTCTAGAACAGCAGAATAAAATCAANACTCTCCGACAACGACTGGTGACCCTTGGAATTGAATTTAGAAGAAATATCGATGAGCACGAAGATTATATCCTTGTGCCACTAGAGGAACTCGATGGCTTACCTNATAACTACGTGAGTAGCCTCATCAAACAATCGACGGANGANGGAGATCTCTTCCAAATATCATTAGATTATCCTGAAATGTATCCGTTTATGGAGACTGCTTCGTCGGAATTTTGGCGAAAAGAATTATTTCTGAAGAACCACAATAAGGCAGCTGAAATCAACGCCCCANTACTAGAGGAAGCTCTAGGACTACGTCTTGAAATCGCNAAGCTCCTAGGATTTAATTCTTGGGCTGAATATTCTATCGAGCTTAAAATGGCACAAACTCCCGAGCGCGCTAAAGTTTTCCTCGCTGACTTACGCAGCAAGGTACAAATAAAGGCTAAGCAAGATCTNCAAATTCTGATCCAAGAGAAGCAAAGTCATCTGAAGGATACGACCGCAGAATTAGAGATCTGGGATTGGCGCTACTATCAACAACGTGTGCGTAAGGAAAAATTCANTGTCGATCAATTCAAAGTCGCAGAATATTTNCCGCTCGATGCAGTAATAGGTGGAATGTTCGAGATCTATCAAAAAGTCACAGGTGTGGTTTTTCAAGAAATCAACGTACCTCGATCATGGCATACGGACGTNCGACTCTATGGGGTNACAGATTCCATTACACACGAACACCTTGCACATTTCTATATGGACTTGCATCCAAGACCGGGAAAATTCGGCCATGCTGCGGCATTCACATTAAGACCTAGCAGAATACAATCGGATGGAACTCGACAACCAGCAATCTCGGCGATAGTCGCCAATTTCACAAAGCCAACAGCTGAAGATCCGAGTCTATTACGACATAGTGAAGTTGAAACTCTATTCCATGAATTTGGTCACATCCTACATCANACCTTAACTAAGGCTCCGTTCAGTCGATTCTCAGGAACCGCNGTGGAACGCGATTTTGTCGAAGCCCCTAGTCAAATGCTTGAGCATTGGGCCTGGGACCGTGATGTGCTCGCGGGTTTCACCCAGCATAAAGACACTGGGGAATCATTACCNCAGGCTCTACTNGACCAAATGACGAAGGCAAAAAATATTGGCAGTGGNATTCATTATCTGAGACAAATCTACTTTGCTTCATTAGATCTTGCTTACCATGGCCCNGATTCAATCACAGATACNGATGCACCCGCCCGTGAATTACACGAAATTACCTCATTTGAATTCCCAGAGAATACGCATTTTCAAGCTGGATTTGGTCACTTATTTGGCTACGATGCAGGCTACTACGGATATCTTTGGTCACAGGTTTTTGGTGATGATATGTTCACCAGATTTGAAAATGANGACCCCATTCAAGTTGGAAAGGACTATAGAAAATTCATTCTTGAACCTGGTGGATCTAANGATGCCCAAACACAAATCATAGAGTTCCTCGGTAGAGAACCGAATAATCAAGCATTTATCAAAGAAATTGGNTTAGAAAGTAACNTAGTTTAAGTCGGGCCTAGCACAGATCAGTAGATCCGCTATACACTAACTCAAAATTATCGTCTCACAGTGGATGGAGAATTATGACTAGTCAAACCGACACAAAAGTTGCATTCGTAGGTATGCAACTTGAAACTACTCGACAAACAATTTCCCAAGATGTAATTAATGATTATGTACAANGAACTGGCGATAATCATCCTTGGTACACAGGNGAATCCCCTTTTGGAAAGCCCATCGTTCCGGCGATGCTTACTTACAACTGGCCTGGTCACCCGAATAGCACGTGGTATCCAGAAAATATCTACGGNAATCTCCACGCGCGACATGAGTTTGAGTGGTATCAACCTGCTCTCGCCGGTGACACACTAATTGGCCATCGGGTCATTGTTGACCGCTATGAAAAACGAGGTCGTGTCTATTTGGTGCCAGAATTGACCATCGTCCGAGAATCGGATGGAGCGATAATTCTCAAACAGAGGCATCATCAATCATTTTTGCTTGAGGGAGAATCTCTACAAGANACGAAGACCGTTGCAGTCGACAAGTCTCGCGAACAGGAAACTGCCAGAACACGAAGCAATCACCCNAGCGATGGNGAGTCTCTCGAGATATTCGGTCCCGTATCTAAGTTCGTAGATAAAGCGGTGGCCGATCAATACTCAGGATTGAAGCCAAATTACCATAANGACCTAGAGGCGGCCAGTGATCTGGGATTCCCTGACATTGTCGTACAAGGAACTCTTTCACTGTCGTACATNTGCGAGTTACTCACAAAACGGTTTGGTGCTGGTTTATTCGTCGGTGGGCGATTAGATATCAAGTTTGTGAATGTCCTTTGGGTAGGAGAAAANATCTCNGCGAAAGGCGCGTTACGGGAGTTAACCCGNGAGGGTGGCAAGGAAAGGGCNCAAACCACGGTCTGGACCGAAAAAGATGATGGAACTGTCACTATTGTCGGTCAAGCTTCCGCGGTAATCTAGTCACACTCTTTATCGGTGCAAAACACAGATTTTGTCTATGACGTTGTTGTCCTTGGTGCGGGATCAGCAGGCACGGTTGTTGCCGCGCGAGCATCNGAGGATCCAAATAAACAAGTNTGCCTGATTGAGTCTGGACCAGACTATAGCGACTCGACCAGTCTTCCAGAAGATCTTAGAAATCCATACAAAAATTCTTTGNTCGATCATGATTGGAACCACAGCTACCAACCNACGGCTGAGCATGAAAATATCAACTTCCCTCGGGGCCGTGTTACGGGCGGGTCATCAGCGGTTAATACGACCATAGCACTCAGAGGTATCCCTGAAGACTACGATCATTGGGCAGATCTTGGAAATTCCGAATGGAGTTGGCNAAATGTCCTCCCCAGCTTTATTCGTCTTGAACGAGATCTTGATTTTGGTAGCGAAAAATACCACGGTGACGCAGGGCCTATCGCTATACGGCGGCATCCTTGGGATGAATTAACAACCACTCATCAAGCATGGTGGGAAACTGCTAGAAACCTCGGAATCGCTGACTGTGAAGACCACAACAACCCAGATTCATTTGGTGCGGGTGCGCAGCCTATGAATCGAATTGGAAAACTCCGAATCTCAACCTCACTAGCTTATCTGGGAACAGCTAGAGGGAGACCCAATCTAACGATTCAAGCCAACAGTCACGTAAGACGGCTGATAATAAACAACCACAAAGTGACTTCAGTAGAAATTCAAACCACTGACGGTACGATTNAAAAGATTCATGGCAANCTATTTGTACTGTCTGCCGGAGCAATACAAACACCAGGTATTTTGAGACGAAGCGGAGTCGGTAAACCAGATGATATTCAGGCGATGGGACTGGATCTTGTGGCCAGAGTTGATGGNGTCGGTCATAACTTACAAGATCACCCGATAATTGCGCTTACCTGTGAGTTAGTTGATCCAACTNTAGCCAGTNCGNATATGCCACTTATTCAAACGGTGATGCGCTACACGGCTGATGGCTCTTCACACAGAAATGACCTGCAAATTGAATTGACCAGTTGGACACAACGTGATGATATCCCTAGTTCAGTNGCTCTTCTAGGAGTACTGGAGCACACCTACGGTTCCGGATCAGTTCTAACCAAATCGAGCGATCCATTTGCACAACCAGTGATTAATTCGCTCTTCTGTGAGGATGACCGCGACGCCTTCCGACTGACACAAAGTCTCCAAGATTGCTTGCAGTTCAGTCTTACCAAACCTCTGAGTGATCTTATTAGCAAAGTTAGTTGCAACTCCCAAGANGTCAACAACTTAGACACTGAAGGTCTTACAAATCTAGTTCGAAGATATGCAAAAAGTGGCTACCATCCCTGTGGCACGGCAAAGATGGGGCTAGCCACCGACTCTGGATCGGTGGTAGATCAGCATGGTCGGTCACACACTATTGACGGACTAGTAATCGCGGATGCATCAATTATGCCTCAGATACCGCGAGCTAATACAAATTTAACAAGCATTATGATTGGCGAACGTATCGGTGAATGGATCAGAACGAACGGGGCCGAATATGGACTCTAATTTGTTGATATCCCGAAGGATCTAATACNTGAACGATATAGACACTGAGTTACTCAGAAAATTTCATGCGGCNATAGACACCTATCCTGATTTTCCGACTGAGGGTATTTTGTTCAGAGATATTAGTCCGCTCTANCGNGACACAAGACTACTCGACCAAGGCATGGCGATTCTTGAGCGTCGATTTAATTTCGATAAAATCGACATAATCGTAGGNATAGAAGCACGTGGATTTCCGATCGCGACTTTATTAGCCAAATCAACTGATAAGCCAATGGTAATGGCAAGAAAATCTGGAAAACTTCCTGGGCAAGTTAAGCAAAGACACTACGGTTTAGAATATGGTGATGCGGCCGTTGAAATTCAGGTCAACGCTATCATCCCCGGCAAAAGGGTCCTCATAATTGATGATCTACTCGCCACAGGGGGGACTGCTCAAGCCACATCCGACCTAGTCAGAGACCTCGGAGCAGAGGTTTCTGGAATAGCCTTCCTGGTTGAGTTATTTGGCCTGAATGGGCGTGACATACTCAGTCAAAGCACACAAATCGAAAGCCTCATAACCCTTCCAGCAAGTGAAAAGTAAAAATGCCGGCGGACAGATAACTACAGAATCTTATTTGAACTGAGGCATCACCGATTTTGCAAACAATTCAGCAGGTTCGCGCACGTCCTTACCGAAAAATTCGATTTGAAACATACTACAGCCCAACTCCAAGTGTTGACCAATTCGGTCAACGATTTGATTAGGTGTCCCGGAAAGCGCNAACGCACCACCCGGATTACCCATATGNCCACCAAATATTTTTTGAGCCGTCTCAATCATCGGATTAACCACAGATTCATCCTCAGCGATAGTGACCAAACATTGCTGAGAAACTGTAATATCGTCCGGATTACGTCCAAGATCCTGTGCNTGATTNCGTAATANTTCAACTTTGTGACCAANATTATCTTGACCACCAGCTGAATTATTCCAGATATCTGCATACTGAGCAGCAATACGCATAGTTACTTTTTCGCCACCGCCACCAATGAGAATCTTCGGTCGACGGGTTGGTTTAGGCAGAGTTACGACATTTTCCGTCTGTACATACTTCCCATCAAAACTAACTTCATCCTCGTCTTCATCCCACATTCGCTGCAACAATTGGACCACTTCGCGCAATTGGCCCAGTCTTTCTTTTGGTTCCAAAAACGGCATCCCAAAGTCTGTAAATTCGCGGGGCATCCAACCACTACCAAGTCCAACAATAACTCGNCCGTTAGAAATATGATCAGCCGTAGCAACTACTTTCCCAAGGTGTGCAGGATTTCTCATTCCTACTGGGGTGACTAGAGTACCNAGTTCAACNTTTTCAGTAACCGCTGCTAACGCGGAAATTTGAGTCCACGCTTCGAGTATAGGNATCTGNGGGGATGTCGGGCCATAAAGATGATCATTCACCCAAAGCGATTCAAATCCTGCACTTTCAAAAAACGACGCAGCGTCTCGTGCCTGATCCCAAGTCCGTTTAATCTGTGGAACCATNGTTCCAAAGTGAACATCACTCATTATTCCTCCTATACTTTAAGCTCTAGCCCAATAATTATTGAGTTTGACTCATCATCTAAATCTTGAAACTTTTCCTAACAATATCAGATCTTTACTCAGCTCAGTAGCAGCGACNGATAACCGACCGCCACTCTAGCGTTCAAATGCAATTCGACCACCAACAAACGTCATGTCAATCGGTAAATCACGAAGCTCAGTGACCGGCACATCTTCAATTTTTTCAGACAGAACCGTTAAATCAGCGAGCTTGCCTTGCTCCAAACTTCCCTTGATNTCATCTTCGAACGAAGCGAATGCACCGTTGATNGTGTGCATCCGTAATGCGGTGGTCAAGTCTACGCGTTCATTGGGTCCACATATATCACCGCTCTCAGTNGCTCGAGTAATAGCTTGTTCGATGCCAAACAGAGGTCGATAATCTGTTACCGGTGAATCTGATGAACCNGCCACGCGCACACCTCTTTCGATNAGCGATTTTGCTGGAAACATCACGTCTGCGCGATCCCGTCCGTAATTTTGAATGTAGCCATCGCCAAACTCCCAAAAAAATGCTGGTTGCATCGCCGGAACCACCATTTGAGAGACAACTCGGTCCTGCAAGTCCGGCGGCGTGATNCCACAGTGATCAATTCTGTGTCGCAATAAGTCACGCGGATATTCTGACTGTGCTCTCGCCATAGCATCAAGCGTCTGTTGGATTGCTTTATCACCGACAGCATGGACGGTGCACTGCCAACCTGCCCGATGTGCGCGTCCCAGCAGATCGTCGAGTTCATTCTGACTCCAGTANGCAATGCCGGAATTGTCTGAATCAATTGCGTAAGGTGACCGAGTNGCTGCCGTTGGACCAGACGAAGACCCATCAGTCATAATTTTNAATGCNCCNNCTCTGATTTGTTGATTGCCAAATCCGGTCTTNATGCCAGTTTCTAAAATCGGCACGTGNGGGTGATCNAGNGCATTAACCGTAACAAAACTATAAATTCGAACTTGAAGTTCATCTAANGCGACAAGATCAAGGGCCTGTTCAAGTGGCAATCCTGTCATCCCGCCAGCATCGTGGACGCTGCTAATTCCAGATGCAAGATCAAGTTGGTTCGCAGCACGTAAGTGTTCCCTAATTTCCATCTTTGACGGTTGAAGAACATCNCTGAATGGNACGGTTGCACGTTCATAGGCCACGCCAATAATTTCACCCGCTGCGTTCCTATCAAATCTTCCTCCNTCCGGATCGTCCAATGTCTTCTCCACCTCAGCCAGTCGCATAGCTGCCGAGTTGAACGACCCAATATGACCACAAGTCCGCGTAAACCATACTGGGTGATTTGGCGACACTAAATCCCAATCCATAGCATTTGGATGTCGATTCTCCGTTAGCTTTGAATCGTTGTAGCCGCGTCCACGAATCCANGTGCCTTCTGGCTGGGTTGCCGCTCTTTTTCGTACTTCTTCCACCAGTGCCGAGATTGAATTCATNCCGGGCGCCTTGCAATCGATTGCNTCTGTAGCCGCACCAATCCCTGCGAAATGCTGATGTGCATCNATAAAACCTGGCGTTACCGTCCGGCCAGCCAAGTCNATTACTTTTGTTTCAGACCGTGCTTGCGCTCTGACATCAGTATTCGACCCAACCAAGGAAATTCGATCGCCCTGAATTGCAATCGCTTCGGCAATGGAATTATCTGTATCAANGGTATGAATTGACCCGTTGACTAAAATAATCGATGGTGTGTCTGACATACTATCCTCCCGCCAAATCTCANAGTGTTGTAGAGCTTAAAGCTAATGCTCCTTGTCATAGTGTTCGAGCAAAACATCGCGGCCAAAATCACCTACTGGGTTCCGCCAAACCGAGTGAATATGATTAGCATCATTTTGCGTGTTGTCGTATTCGATCAACAAATCTGGTCCCTGTATTCGGTAATAATGGCCTTGGTANCTCTCAGTGCTACCAGCCCAAGAAAAATATGCCTTAGAAAGTAGACTTGTCTCATACTTTTCATACTCTAGTTGTGCAAGATTAGCCGGTAGTCTCCAGATATAATGCNTTACCAATTTTAAGAACTGATCTTTCAGTCGATCATCCATATCGCTGATACAAATACCTATAGGGATTGCACTCCGATATCTCAGAATCTCAGGCTCGTTTTCTCGCACTGCACGTTCACCGTAAGTATCGTCAACCGGTGTTGAGGCATCCGACCATGGAAGAGCGCCGTCCTCTACCTGCGGTCGATTCGACTGGACAATATCAGTGGGCGCGAGATCGCTAACGACAGCAAGCTCTCTTTGGTTCTCGGACATGGAAAGTACCAGATCACGACCTAAATCCTCTTCCGCNCCAAGTGGTCGCAACTTGTGACTCGTGCCAGTGGAAGCATCGGCTGGATTCGAACCCAAGAACGAGGGTGTCNCCGAAACGACTGCCTCATTCAATATTAGATATGACACACTNACATGATGCCCGTCAAACCGCCAGGCCCAATTGCCACNAGGTGTGCCAAATATACTTACATAATAGAGTCTNGGATCTCTAATAAATCTTCCGCGCCATCCTTCCAATTGATCAAGTGTTACCTCTAGAGCCATAATATTCGTAGCTGCAACAAAGGCGTTCTCNGACAAACCTGTNGCCAACAGCCGACGAGCGAGTCTCTCTTGCTCTGTACTCATTTCGGTGAAAGGAAGTCCACCTCGAATACCGGGCGTGTAAGCCCATCGCTCACGCTCACTACTTTCAGGAAAGCTAAATTGGCACTTTGACACTTGCTCGGTATTGAGACTCGACAAAAATCCTTGAGCTGCATCTCGCATCAATTCAGCCAATACGCCCCGTNCCTGATTAATCGACATCGCCCTTAAATAGTCCTTATCTGTTTAGTTCATCTGAAAGTTCCGCAGGGACCTCNATCATNAATTTGAATTGGAGATNGAATGTAGTGCTTCAGTCATTTTCTGTAATTCCTTACANTTAACTCCTAAAGCTAATCCACGCTCAAGAGGTACCTGAAAGATAGCATCGATTTCCATCTCACGTCCCTCGACAAAGTCAATCATCGTACTTGGTCTGTAAGCAACCATCGTCTCTGTCATTGTCATTAACTCATTGATGATTTGAGGCTCTAGCCGTGGTGTCGACTGNCCCGTTGTATNCATAAGATCTGCGTTCNCTATTTCTATGACCTCNCGCATTATTTTTTCAGCAAGAGATCTCAACTCGACATCCTGCATAATTACCTCTGTAGATACCCCCCCAGCCAATACACATAATCCATTAAAAGGTATATTCCAACAAAGTTTGAGATATCTAGCNGCTAATCTTGAGTCCGCTACGCTTGTGACTACTTTGGCCTGATCCCAAAGTGATAGCGCGATAGCGAGCTCTGAGGNATCATCCCCTAGGTGNGTNATTGTTAGCGGTCCATAATCNAGGTGATTAATCACCGAGGGTTCTAATCTATTAATACAGGTAAATGCCAATCCACCGAAAACTCGATCGGGATTCATCCACGTACCAAATGCTTCCTCAATTCCCAAGCCATTGATGATGGCAAGTAACCGTGTATCTTCNTCTATCAGTGGCGAAATTAAGTGTTCCGNGTGAGACAAGGCTGTAGCCTTAAGTGCGCATAGTATCCAATCTGGCTGAAACGTCTGAGCTAGCTCAGCGGGGTCTTTGGTTATTCGCGGACTATGGAGCCTGATGTCCCCATCTTTACTATTCACGGTNATCCCATGTTCNNCTACAGCCGAATAATCACTTCGCAACACAAATGCTACATCGTGGCCTTGCTCCGCTAGTCGCGAACCATAATAAGTCCCAACAGCACCAGCACCAACAACTACTACTTTTGACATGAATATTCGCTGTTGAACTCNATCACGGGTATTTCCCGTCAATACGATCACCCGGTTGATACGAGGGATCTCGATAAAATGCAATCGTCTTGCGCTCCTTTTCTTCAATAGCGGCAGCAGCAGCAGGCACATCCCGAGCTATTTCCAGAGGNACTTGTATTGCTCCATGTTGATCAGCAACGAGCAAGTCTCCCGGTGAAATCACTAATCCACCGACCACAACCGGACCATCAACCTCGACTANATGCATATACCCATGAGACACAAGTACATGCTTCGAAAGTGCCAGAAATCCCATTTCCCGCATTTCATCCAAATCTCGAACGCCACCGTCAGTAATCACGCCTACACCACCTAACGCCGTATGACGAGTCGAATTCACTTCTCCCCACCAAGATCCGACTGCTGGCTGATCAAGATCTTGAATCACAACGAATTTGGGTCCCGCTTGAGCTAGCATGGCGTCTATCAGTAAATCNCTGTCAATTGTATCTGAGTCGTCTTCTGGTCTTGTTGAGGCTCGCATCTTAGCAGTAACAGCATAGCCGGCCCGAATCCCGAGTTCAGGGAANCGACAAACCACATCGGAACCGGTAAATCCTGTNGTTCGGGATCGGATATCAAAGGTCTCGATCNCATTCGCAATGGCTGGTGTAGGCCATTTACATANTGCATCCAGCTCATCTTGATTTAGTAGCTCATTATTCGATATCCCCATCANTTCCTCCCCATAAGCCCATCTGCTAATTTACAAAAAGTTGGTTTAGCGTTCACTAGATTGAATAAAACGACTCAAAAACTGCGTCCACCAGAGCTATATTTCTAGGATCACGCCAAGATCTCCCGCTCTGATTGCAACTGTAAGCTAAGCTTATCCCCGCTTCAGGGTCAGAAATGCCAACATGACCTCCGTTACCATAGTGCCCAAATGTTTTAGGATTTGGCCCAAGCGGACGAATTCCCGGAATAGCCAACTGAAATCCAAGGCCAAAGCGAGTAGGTCTGCCTAGAACCAAATCATCGCCATCGGACGCGATTTCGCGCGCCTGATCTATTATGTCACTACTAAGTAACGAGTACCCNTTCCAGCCACGNCCACCGTTCGACAAAGCACCAAAAATAAGTGCCACTGATCGAGCATTTGAATGTGGGTTGGTGCTNGGAAACTCCGCTGANCGCCAAACTCGAGACATCGGAGTATGCGCCTTNTTTGTTTTTGGATTCCCATATGTTCTGATGCTCATTCGTTGCAAATGTGTCGCCTCNTCATACTTAAACTTTTTCCACGGCTGACGATCGGGAACAATCTCATCTTTTAGCGGCTTGTAAGATATCCATTCAGCCGTACGATTATCGAATTCTTCACCGAGTCCAACAAAAAATTCAGCCCCTAATGGCTCTGCAATATCCTCTCGAATAACCATACCAATACGACGACCTGTTACCCGTCGAACTAATTCACCTAGAAGAAATCCAATAGTGTTAGTGTGATAACCGTGCCCCGTATCCGGTGTCCACCAAGGAGTCTGCTCCGCTAAAGCAGAACACATAGCATCCCAGTCAGTTAATTGCAGGCTTTCAGGGAGAATCTTCTCAACAGCTGGCAGTCCAGCTCGGTGGCCCAACAGCATCCGAACTGTTACATTTTGCTTTCCTGCCTGAGCAAATTCTGGCCAGTATGCTGACACCCGATCATCCAAGGAAATTTGACCCTGATCAACTAATCTTAAAACTGCAATCGCCGTCACAGCTTTTCCAATAGACCATACGGGAACCAACGTGTCCTCGGCCCACGGGATAGTTTCCTTTTCGTCCTGCCAACCCGCCCACAAATCGACGACCAATTGTCCATCTAAACATACGGCCACAGAGGCGCCTATATCTCCTCGGTCGACAAAATTCTTGATGAATTCGTCTCGTAGTTTAAGAAATCTTTCATTACATATTCCAGTGACGACTGGCGCGGACTTGCGCGGCCTTGGTGGAGGAAGTGGTGGTAGTTCGTATTTTGATGGCATGATATTTCACTCTCACGGATATTGTAGGGTTTAATCCAAAATATCAACGTCGTATGATTAAGTTGATATTATTTGAGAAGAGGAAGGCGCCATGAGTAGTAAGCCAATGTCGATAAAAGCATCTCTCACATGGTCTTTTATTGCCACATTTATATGGTGTCTTGTCTCACTAGCTTTCATCAGCACTGACTTCGAACCCTTGATCCTACAAGCGCCAACACTCTTTGTCATGATGTTTCTTTCGATGAGACTCGGTGCAGTTATTTCCTACTGGATAAATAGGAAATGGCCTCAGAATGCAAAAAAAGACGAAAACGACAAGCAACAGATAGTAAAAGCCGAGATAGACCATGACTCTGGTCGAGCTGAGCATGTACGGCGTAGGAGAGAGTCTGCGCGAACGAAGCAAAAAAAACGCCGGCGCTAGTAAAAAACAAATCCTCTACCAGGCTCAATGACGTAAGGGTGTTCCGCTAAATCAAGTGACGTGCCGTGCATTTTGCGAACCGATAACAATCGGTCACCTTCACCACTCAGTCCACCTAACTCCAAATTAATTATTCCATCTGAAATCTGTTCTTCCACACCAAGCATCGTGTAGCCCACCGCATCATGCTGGCGAAAGCCTGTAAGAAGAGTTGAACAATAACTCTCATTCGCAACGTCCAACGTCACTTCACCTACAAATTTTCGAGCTTGGTTCAAATCAACGAGCGGAGAAACCATCCGGTCGAGAGTAACGCGCTCAGCTCGAATCTCCTCAATCGCAACCAGCATCGAGTCAATCGCTGCCTGTGAGTTCAAAGTTACATCCGGTATAACACTGTGGGAGGAATCCTCAGCACCTGCAACGGGAGCTTGAGTCGTACTTGAATCAAACTGTACGACTGCAGCGTATCCGTCGTTTACTGCAGCTCGCAAATCCCAACCTAAAGATGCAGCAAGCTCGTAAAGTGTACCTGGGTCTTCGAACGTGCCAATTACACCTGGTTCGCCTGCGGCAATCCCCGCAAGAATGAATTGAATACCGAAAATCGTCTTGCCGGAACCAGCCTCCCCAGCTACTAAGACGATTGCGCCCTGAGGAATTCCTCCATCAAGCGCTTCATCTAGACCGGTAATACCTGTCGGAGTTCTCANAGTAGCCTCGCTGTCACATATCCGTTATTTCCAGACGGNATNTTAGGAATATACGCCGGATTNCGACAAGTGTCGCTCCTAGGCCTAATTTACTCGTTCACTAGAATAATTTTNCCGAAGTTAGTATTNGACTCCATATAGCTNTGTGCCGCAGCAACTTCTTCTAGGGGAAAGACNTGATCAACTATTGAACNTAAAACTCCCCGATCAAATAACGGGAGAACTCGTTTAGCAAAACCTTGCACCACNGTAGCTTTTTCCTCAAAGGTNCTACTTCTCAATCTGGTGCCTCTCACCGTCGCNCGNTTATTNCCTAGAGCCCCGAGNTTTGCGTTATCNAGAGTGTTTCCACCCATNGAACCNACTACTACCATTCGACCAAGTGTCGCCAATGATCGCAAATTGTCATCCCAGTAAGGTGCTCCAATAACGTCGAGCACGACATCCACGCCTGCGCCATTGGTTTTGTCGAGAATTACATCGGCGAAATTCTCGTTTCTATAATTAACGCCATACGATAGGCCAAGCACTGATGCAGCCGCCAGTTTCTCATCACTCCCAGCTGTGCCAAATGTGAGACATGATTGTGCAGCTGCAAGTTGAATTGCTGCCGTCCCAACTCCAGACCCAGCAGCATGAATCAAAACTGATTCACCCATAACTAGATCACACTGCAGGTGCATTGCATCGTAGGCTGTCAGATACACTTCGGGTATCCCAGCCGCTTCCTCAAAAGATAATGTTTTTGGCATTGGCATCAACATACGTTCATGCACCACTACATGAGTCGCATACCCCATTCCACCCAGCAGTGCAATCACCCGATCGCCTTGTGACCAGCCAGTCACCCGTTCACCTACCTCAGTTATCAGTCCAGACATTTCGAGCCCCGGAATATCATCTCTAATCCCTGCAGGTGCAGGATAATTGCCATGCCGTTGGGCAAGATCTGCTCGATTCAAAGCTGTCGCCTTAATTTCTACAACGACTTCATCTGGACCGGGTGAAAGGTCAGGAAGTTCTTGGATCTCGAAAACCTCTGGTCCACCTGGCTCCGTTATAACTGCCGCGCGCATATCACCTCCGTAAATAAACATTTAGTCAGCTTCGATATTAGACCATTACAGGGCCTATACTCTTCTGACTGAAGGAAAATTTATCACATGGTAAAAACTGACGAGAAGCTAAGTTCTGCGGAACTATCTCATTTTATAACGAAAATCATCGTCCCCACTGAAGTGCGGGATGTTACAAGACGATACTTGCTTGATTGGATTGGATCGACGGTTGCCGGTGGTTCAAGTGAACCTGCGACAATGGCACGCCGTACCGCTTCAATTCTAGGCGGGCACCCGATATCAACAATTCTTGCCGATGGTTCAAAAACATCTGCTGCACTTGCCGCTTTTTGCAATGCTGCAGCTGCTCATGTGGTCGAAATGGATGACTTAGATAGAACTTCAATCACCCATCCTGCTGCACCGGTGATTGCCGCGGCTCTAGCGCTTGGGGAACAATGTGAGGCAACTGGTGACGAAATACTAGATGCGATTGCGATAGGCTACGAGGTCTGCATCCGCGTCGGTGAGGCATTGGGACCCACGCATTACGAATACTGGCATACAACCGGAACTGCAGGTACAAGCGGAGCAGCCGCAGCCGCTGCAAGGATTTTAAAAATCCCGGCTGAGGTGGCACTCCACACTCTCGGGTCAGCAGGCACGATGTCAGCAGGGCTATGGGAATTCTTATCAGATGGTGCAATGTCAAAACAACTCCACCCAGCTAAAGCCGCGCATGATGGAGTGCTGGCTGCTCTGCTATCACGTGAAGGATTTACGGCCGCATCGCAAGTGTTCGAAGGCAAAAAAGGCCTACTAAATGCAATGTCCGCCGCACCTCGTGTCGATTTGCTGACTAGAGATCTTAATAAGCTAGCCAAAGACAGTGCCATTTGGAAGATAAACTTTGTGTCTTTCAAAGTGCATTCTTCCTGCCGCCACACACATGCCGCTGTAGATGGCGCAATTAGCTTGGCCAGTGATAACAATATCGATATCGACGACGTCCAATCTGTGGATGTAGAAATTTATAGTCAGGCCCTTGGTCTACTCGAGGGGGTAGAACCCATTTCACCGTGGGCAGCAAAATTTTCACTACCATTTTGTGTTGCCACTGCGATAAGATACAGAGATTGCAAGCCTTCACGGTTTACTAACACGACAATTGTTGATCCCCATACGCTTGAGTTAGCAGAGAAAATTAGCTTCAGCACTAGCCCACNTTTAGATCAAATGTATCCGCAGGCCTGGCCATCAGTGGTAAAAATCTCACTGCGCAACGGGNCTACATTGCAGACACAAGTAGACTTTCCGGCTGGCGATCCCGAGACTGACATCACCACAAACCAACTCTCTGACAAATTTCGGCTGCTCGCTCAAGACACCTTAGGTGAAAGAACAGATCAGCTTATTGAAAGCATATTTGNTGACAATGAAATTCCTGCNGCCCGAAACCTAGCAATGCTCGCCACCCCGAGTGCGGCGNCTGGTAACTAGTCGGCGGTCAATTTGTTACATTCAGATGAAACAAAAAAANAAAATAATACTCAGAAACCAGTCNTGACCTTCGATCTCGATGGGGTCTTATGTGCTCCTATCTTAGGTTTGAACNTAGGACTAAATAGAAATTTTCTAGATCCAGAGATCGTCCCGCCCNCTGCAAATATTCCACCTGACTGGTGGAGGNNCATATGGGATCGCGTTAGATTTGAAGTCCGNCGCCCTATGAGTGATNCCGCGGANTACCTNGATANGCTACAACGTGACTACTCACTGATATTAGTAACGGGCAGACGTACGTCACCNAGCAACTGGCTAAAACGGAANGAACTATTCTCGTATTTTTCTCAAATTATTTGGAATACTACTNATTTTCAGAGTGCACATTACAAGCTAAACACGCTGAGCCAACTACNGCCTATCGCTCATTTTGAAGACGACCCCCGTACCGCAGAACTACTCGCACAATCTGGAATGANTGTATTCCTTCGAGATTGGCCAAAAAATCGCGATCTACAATTCAATCATCGAATAATTCGAATTGACAGTCTTGGTGCCGCCNCCGAGTTGCTTCGCGATTTGATGAAATCGAACTAGGAAGAATTAAGTCTAATAGAATGATCCGTAGCCTTAATCAAGTCATACGAGACATAACNTTCGAACGAATGTTTGAATCTCTTAANTACCGNGACTTTCGGCTGCTCTGGTTGGGTCAAAGNGCTCACGCGGCAGCACTATGGATTGAAATGGTGGCACGGCCATGGCTAGTCCTCGAAATCACTAACGGCGATGCAACCATGGTCGGCCTCATGGTCGCAACACGAGCAGCACCGTCATTACTTTTTGGACTCTTCGCCGGCGTCCTGAGTGATCGTTTCAATCGGAAACATCTACTTTTGGCTGCCAAGAGTTCTGCATTTGTAATTAGCTTAGCTTTCGTTGCCCTCTTAGCGCTGGGACACATGGAACTCTGGCTCATATTCATGTTCACCTTTTTAAGAGGTTCTGCGATGGCATTCGATCAGCCAGCTAGACAATCACTAGTAAGCCAGGTAGTTCCCGTGACTATCATCACTAATTCTGTTGCCTTGATGTCTTCGACTCAGAGCGTCATGCGGATTGTGGGCGTATTAGCATCAGGCTTGGTTATNGAGCTATTAGGTTTTACTTATGCGTTTGGCTTAGTCGCTTTCATCTACTCCGGAGCCGTAATCGCAACCGCTCTAATACACGCCGAAGTTGCGANCAAATCAGAGAGAAAAACGGNGAACTCGCCGCGGACGATAATGACAGAGCTGATCGAAGGATTACGTTACGGCTTTCAAAATCCAACAATCCGAGGAATTGTTGTTATGTCATTAATCTTCTACGCCTTCGCAATGTCATATATGCAAGTATTTATTCCATTAATAGCTTGGCAACAGTTTGATCTAGGGGCTAGAGGCGTATCTTACNTAGCAGCAGCCACTGGAATCGGCGCATTATTTGCGACATTCAGCATCGCCGCAATGTATCCAAAAAGGCTAGGCATCATTCTGATCCTTTCGTTAATTGGGATGGGAATAGCTTTAATTGCGTACTCAGCAAGTGCACTTTTGCCGGGAAACCTAGGNCTAGTGACNCCNATTATCCTAATAGGATTGGTGGGAGTTGGACAAACTGGCTATTTNTCAATATCTAATGCCACACTCCTAACCGCATCCCCCCCAGAANTCAGAGGAAGAATGGTAAGTCTCACCTCGCTCGATCGGTCGATGTCAGCTGTGGGTGGAGCAATGGGTGGAGTGCTCGCCGGACTCCTTGGNGCGATTGCGGCNCAAGGTCTATANGGGGCGATTGTNATAGTTGCCGGGCTAATATTTCTTATAAAAAGTAANGGTCTCAGACAATATGTCGCCCCATAGGNGGNNTATACAATTAATATAAATCGGTANAAAAGGAAAAGATCTTGCTNCGNCTCAGACAAATCGCACTAATCAGTCGTGACTTAACCNCNGCCGAAACTAATCTTCGTTCGGTTTTCGGTCTTGATGTTTGTCACNGAGATCCCGGAGTCGAAAAATTNGGGCTGAANAATTTTCTGATGCCATTAGGNAANTCGTTNATCGAAGTTGTNGCTCCATTTCNGGANGCNACTGCTGGAGGAAGATACCTAGAAGAANCGAGGTGATGCCGCNGGCTATATGGTGATCATGCAAACCGANGACATAGNAGGNGCACGCANNCGNATGAAAAAATTAAATATNNGACTNGTNTTAGATGGCGGAGNAAATTCTNCTNTAAGTGATGGAATNCANCTACATCCNAAAGATTTACCCGGTGCAATAGCTGAACTGAGNTGGAANACNGCAAGTGACGNTNTNGACGGGCNNTGGGCACCNGCCGGNNCANATTGGCTCCCTCACAGAAANACATCTNTCGTTGANGCAGTGCGTGCNGTNGAAATTAATTCATCAGATCATGAATCATTGGCGNTGCANTGGAGTGNTGNACTNGCNCGCCCTNTNAAAATNTCTAACGAGTCTATATCGTTAATTGAACTCGATGATGCAGTAATACGCTTCAAACCACTAACTGGCGATCGAACGGAGGGGCTCAACGAAATTGATATCCAGACTACAGACTTTGATCATGTCACGATCGCCGCTAAAGATGCGAAGTGTCTTCTATCAAATACAGCCGTACAAATTTGCGGCGTGCAGTTCAATCTTCTCAAGTAAATAAAATGACTTCCCAAAGTTCCCAACCCTTCGAATTTCCCGCAAACTTCTTTAGAAGGGAAGACGGATCGTCTGATCGCTATTTCTATGAAAATCCAAGATTTGTAACCCATATAGACGACGGGACAATTGAGGCACTAACAACTTTTTATGAAGAAGTGATTCCTGAAAATGGCAAGATACTTGACCTGATGTCATCTTGGATTTCACATTTGCCTAGAAACCGGAAATACGATGAAGTATACGGCCTTGGTATGAATCAAGAAGAACTAGAAAACAACCCAGACTTAACAGAAACGCTGGTACATGATCTAAACAGTACCCCAACAACACCACTACCTAGTGATTTTTTTGATATTGCACTCTGTGCGGTGTCAGTGCAATATTTAACACAACCAGTTGAGGTATTTCGGGAAGTGGCAAGAACACTCAAATCTGGCGGTGTGTTCATTGTGTCTTTCTCACATCGCATGTTTCCAACCAAGGCTGTCGAAGTATGGAAATCTCTTGGTACTGAAGATCGAACTCAACTTGTCGGCGCATACTTTCAAATCTCAGAGTTATTTGATGAACCAACGCTTGTGAAACGTGAACCAACAGAAGCGGATCCCCTGTGGATAGTTTTTGCAACAAAAAAATAGTCTTGAATTTTTCAACTAAGCTACTAAGATATTCCTGATAAATTCGGTTGCTTGGTGTTCAGTTCCTGCAACAAAAGGCCTCACATTACTGTGCTCAAGCTTCAGTTCAACTGGCTTACAATCCGAATCATAGAGGTCTAGATCNGCTGCNCGGACTATAGCNGCGCCCCCAGCCACNTCATGCAAGGCATAATGTGAGCGAAANCCCTGAGCGAGTCCCGTGGACACATACATNTCTGACTGACCAGTAGCAACGAGAGCCAACCGCATTACTACTGANCCAACCGCGTACACNGGGACTTCTTTCGGAATGNCCTGTCTCACCCATCGATCGTGCCAAGANATAACNATTCCNGANGGGTCGATANTCTNCTGTTTTATNGGNTNNCCATTTACTCGAACCGGCATCTCATCNTCAGAAATAATTCCACTGATAACCGTTGAGTCTGANGGATTTCTTGAGAATCCAAGTGGAAGTCCNATTACTCCAAGAGATAATTGGTGATTTATGAATAATGCGATNGATGTTCCATATTCACCGNCGCCAGGATTGTGNACTAAATTAGAAGTCCCATCAANCGGNTCAACCACCCANGTCGGCAGCCCNGTTGCAGTAGAAAGTGANGTNTTCGATTCCTCTGATTGCCANCCGCTGCCCGGAATNAATTTCAAAAGAGATTCGTTCAAANGCGAATCTACCGCTTTATCAATTTCTGTGACCAATTCGCCCGGCANATCAGAATCCTTNTGACTGACGTAGGCNCCGCGTCTCAGCAAGTCCACTATCAANTGNTTAGACTCACTCACCAANTCCTCTANTGCCGGCANAATTGNNACTAACTCAGTATCNGATAGGTCTAAACTCACAAACTGGCGCCGCCATCAACAGTGATAGTCTGCCCNGTGACGAANANATTTCGCTCAATAAGNGCNACTATNGCGTCNGCACATGTCTCAGGAGTCGCAACTCCACGTAATGGCGCTGTCGAACTCAAACGANCTTTCGCNAACTCATAATTTTNGTCNCCCTGACCNTTNCGAAGCCACCTACCCTCAATAAATCCNGGCGCAATCGTATTAATTCGAATCTCAGGACCTAGCACGCGGGCTAGTGATTTTGTGATCATGATGACGCCAGCCTTGGACGCGACNTAGGGNATTGACGAGCCNGTNCCACGCTGACCAGCNGTNGACGCAACATTGACTACTGCACCCTCGCCCGCCTCTCGCATATGTGGNGCCGCGGCTCGGGTGCAATTAAAGACNCCCCGCAAATTTGCCCCGATAATATCGTCCCAGACCTCNTCAGTNACTGCCTCNAGNTCNGCGTGATCGATAAAATGAGTCATTCCNGCATTATTNACAAGNATATCTATNCCGCCATACGTCTCAACCGCAGCGGCAATCAGNGCTCTNCACTCGACATCATTNCTCACGTCAGCTCTNACTGCATGTGCTGTACCACCATNAGCTTCAATACGAGCAACNATATCCGCTGCAGCAGCTTCACCATTCACGTAATTAATAACAACTTTNACTCCNAGAGATGCTAATAGTTCAGCGGTAGCTTCTCCCACTCCGGANGAAGACCCTGTAACAACAGCCACTTTGCCNACCAANTCCATAANATTACCCCTATTCACTAATCACTTATATGTCTGNTTTATCNCGACCAGCCTGCACTGATTTCGCAAGTAGTTCGATAACGTGACGCACATCCATATCACTGGANTCACGTCTTAAACCAGCCTCGAGTTGTAACGTGCAACCCGGATTTGCTGTGCACACGGTCCCCGCATCTGTGCTGAGCACATCATCTAATTTNGCAGAAAGCACCTGACTCGANAAATCNGGCTGTACGATTGAATAAATTCCGGCCGACCCACAACATCGATCGGGCGTACTCATTTCCCTTAGCTCAAGGCCAGGTATAGCNGAAAGAATTGNNCTCGGGGCNATTCTTTCTTTTTGTGCATGAGCCAANTGACATGCATCTTGAAGAGTCACCACGTCACTAATCTCGCCTAGCCGTTGATCAAATTNATGCTTCGCNACAAACTCCAGAATATCTTCTACTTTGGCAGAAAATATTTCAGCTCGCTCTCGCCAATCTTCGTCGTGACGTAAAAGTCTCCCATACTCTTTCATTGCAGATCCACAGCCTGCAGCGTTTACAAGTACTTTACTGACTCCCGACAATTCGAATATTTCAATATTTTGTCGAGCCAACTTTCTTGACGCTTCCGCATCCCCAGCATGAATATGCAGAGCACCGCAACAGACCTGATCGGGAGGAGCGACCACCTCGAACTGCATATAGTCTAGGACTTCAACCGTTGACGAATGCATTTCGGGATAGAGTTCTCCATGAATACATCCAGTCAATAGCGCCACTTTATCGAGTGCTGCATTCTGTGATGACAGCACTCCTTGTNCTCGAAATGGTTTCTTATCGAGTGCTGGTAAAGAATTTTCCAATCTGACTAACTTCGGCGGAAGAATTCTTCTGAGAGGCCCTCTCATCAAACCTTGTAGGCCAGATTTCGAATATAACCTGCCTAGTAAAATCGCAAAACGTAAACGCTTCTGATGACCGAGGATATTTCGTAACAAGAAGGAACGGATAAACCAACTACGTGGTTGTACCGAATTTGAGTTCGCCATAATTGACGATCTAGCATCTTCCATTATGCGGCCATATGGCACGGCAGAGGGGCAAGCAGTTTCACAGGCTCGACACTGCAAACACCGATCTAGATGCTGCAGAGTTTTGCTATTCGCGTCAATACGACCTTCTTTGATTCCCGCTATCACATGTAAACGTCCTCGAGGAGATTCGAGTTCATGTCCCGTCGCCAAATAGGTCGGGCAGGAAGGTAAACAAAAGCCACAATGAACGCAATTCTGTAAATCTTCAGTTGATGGCACATCTAAACCTACGAAGTTCAATTGTTTCATTTCGAGTCCCCTACTCGTCCAGGATTAATAATCTGCCCTGGATTAAATTTTCGTCGCAGCTCGTCTACCACCGACAGCCCAAATACGCCCGAGGGATCTATTTTGCCACGTAACTCAGCCGGAGCATTCTCAATCATAAGATAGCCGTGATATTTACCTACGATCTCCCGTAAATCANCTAACTCGCGCACAAGATCGTCTGAATNGGCGGAATCTAACGAAAAGCACTCGCCTAATATTTGACCCGCTGCGATATTCACGAATGCCGCNATATTNATTTTTATCATTCGGNTCATGATNTCAGTGATACGTTCCTGAGGCACCCCAACTCGGACAACTATCCGATTGTCTCCAGCAAATATTGACCTGAGTTGTTGACTAATTGCTATTTCNGCTGAGTCGNNCGGATACTCAGAAAGCTCCGATATGGCCGCAACCGTCTGCCTGACTGCGACGTCACTGCCACCAATATCAATAAAAAGTTGAAATTNCTCTTCCGACTGCATCAAGCCGCTAACAGCGGGAGANGTTANTACCACACTTCGAATGGGAAATCCTTTATTCAATAGCGATTTACCTAAATTNATTCCCGCTTCAATACTCTTCGGCTTCATTCTCAACATGGCACTAGATCCAGGTAACGGCAACACTTTGAATGTTGTTTCTGCTACNACACCAAACGAACCTAATGAACCCGCNTGTAAACGATGGAGATCGTAGCCAGTAACGTTCTTCACCACGCGTCCACCAGATCTCACAACTGTCCCATCACCTTTCACAGTCGTAGCACCAAGTATAAGATCGCGCGCGGACGGCAACTGNCCCCGCCATGTTCCGGCAACTCCAGTTACCAACATTCCACCNACTGAAACCTCATCCGATGGCGGCGGATTAACAGGAAGATATTGTCCATACTCAGCTAACGTAAATTGCAATGTAGCAAGAGTCATTCCTGCTTCTACNGTGATTGTTAGGTCCTCNGGTACATATTCAACGATAGAATTTAGCTGGCTAGTNTCCAAGACTGCAAAAGAGCTATTTANCACATTCCCCATACGCATTGCCGTGCGAGATCCAGCAATCACTAAGGCTATCCCTTTGGAGTGAGCCAACTTCACNATCCNAGAGATTTCNTCAACGCTTNCTGGCGTCATNGTAAATAANGGCTGTTGACCATCAATAACTGATCCACCGAGANCTGGTNTAAATGTCTTGAATTCCTGGCNCAGTGTCTTAGTCTNANAATCTTGAATCAATATATCTGCTTCCTCGCCTGCTGCCTAAATATATATNTCTGCTGCGGTTTTAGTTCCACCNATTGCAATATTAATCTCTGCTGCATGCCCGANCGCACATCCATGTCCATTTGGCAATATTTTGCAGGGATTGAATACATCAGCAGGACCGAANGCCTCTCGAATATTCTCCATCGCCNCTAGATCGTCTTCCGAATATATCCATTCCATATAAGATGTTTTCTCTAGTCCCACGCCATGNTCACCGGTGATAGCNCCACCTGACTCAACACAGATACGCATAATTTCACCCGCACATTCAAGCACCCTNTCNAGTACACCTTGGTTTTGTGGATCAAACATTAAGGTTGGATGCAAATTCCCGTCACCCGCGTGAAACATGTTCGCACACTTAAAACCATAACTCGAAGCTACCGCCAAAACATCCTCCATGACNTGNGGNAGTTTCGTCCGAGGAACGACTCCGTCAAGTAAATAGAATGCAGGATATGCAGCACCNATTGCACCAATTGCGGCTTTCCGGCCTTCCCAGAGTTTTTCCCGCTCCTCNGAACTCGTCGCAACTCTGATCTCAGATGCTCCTGAGGCTTCNCATGCAGNCTTAACAAGTTCACTATCTGCATCTACNGCATCAGCTATTCCTTCNACTTCAATGAGGAGCACTGCGCCGGCATCCAATGGATAACCGGCTTGAATACGCGGCTCCACGATTTTGATAATCTCCTGATCTAACATTTCAAGCGCNACAGGAATGACCCCTCTCCTAATAATCGAAGAAACGGCTTCGGATGCGCTAGTGACAGTATCAAACACAGCGAGCATCGTTTTTAGTGACTGAGGAAGAGGTATTATTTGTGCTGTAATNTCTGTAATAATACCAAGCGTGCCCTCACTTCCCGCAAACAACCCACGNATGTCAGGGCCTGGGGTGTCCAATACTCGACTTCCTAATCTAGCGACATCACCATTTGGTAANACCACTTCGAGTTCNAGAATGTGATTCACGGTACTCCCGTGTGCCAACGTATGTGGACCACCNCTATTGTTGGCTACGTTTCCACCGAGCGTACATATCCGTTGNGAAGACGGATCTGGTGCGTATGTGAAACCATCNATTGCCAAGCGGTCTTGTAGTTGNAAATTAATTACGCCAGGNTGCACAACAACATATCGATTCTCGATATTAATGTCGAGAATTTTATTCATTCTGGTCAGTGAAACNACGACACCACCCTTGATAGGAACAGAACCNCCCGACAAACCTGATCCTGATCCGCGCGGCACAATNGGCCGATTGAATCGCCTACAAATCTTTACGACTGACGCNATNTCNTCGGTAGTATTAGGTAGCACTACTACCTCAGGAGCTGCACGCTCAATCGTCGCGTCATACTCATAGCCAATAAGGTCCTCAGATGTNTATAGAACCTGATTGATTCCAACGACTTCAATTAGTTCNTGAACGAGTAGTTCAGGCTTGTTGCCNGAACGTCTGAAAAATNTGAGCATCTAAACCACCACCGTGATTGTTATTTTACTACTTGAATTTTAAAGTTAAACAATACTCACCNTAGCTTCATCACAGATGTAGGCCTCTATCTGGAACTATCTCATGAAGTATTCCCGCCGCTGTCTTTGGATGAAAGAACGCNGCAGTCAACTCATCTTCAGGTGTACCAAAATCGATGAAGTCCAGACCTGCTTCCACTAACGTTCTCATGTCGTCCGGAACGGANGTACTTGAATAACCGATGTGATGAAGGCCAGGTCCATTCTTTTGCAAATACTTAGCAATCCCACTGATATCATCACGCGGTACTAAAATTTCAATTCGGGTAGCCCCTGTTCCAACCTTTACGAACCAAATGCTCGTATTCTGAGGCGCAAAGACATTTCCATCTGGCATTGCCGTACGCTCTACATCATAATCAAAGCCAAATTGACCGAGTAACACATCGCTNGCNGTACTTAAATCAGGTGCAACAATNCCGAGATGATCTAAACCAGTAATCATAAATTCCTCCCTAACTGATTGTGAGGCTAGCATGCTTGTTATTAGAATAACTAATATCAAGAAATTTTATGTGAATTGGAGANATACATGACGGAAAACATAGCTGGATTAGAAGTAGACAGCGTAGTCACTTTCACGAAAGAAGTGACCCAGGACGATATTAATACTTTTGCNGATGTTACCGGTGACCACAATCCTCTACATTCGAATGCGGAATATGCNGCTAAAACACGTTTTAAACAACCNATTGCACACGGTATGTTTGGAGCGGGAGTAATATCNGCTGCNTTGGGTACTCGTCTTGCACCAGATTCAGTNGTCGTCTATTTAGGCCAAAATTTACGGTTTAGAGCACCAGTCNTAGCTGGAGATACCATTACGGCCACCTGCACAGTGACTNCTGTAGAAACTGAAAAATCGCGAATAGGTCTTCAGACTGTTGTCACTAATCAAGAAGGAATCGAAGTAATTATTGGCGACGCACAAGTTATGATTGACGAGATCAGAAATTAGGAAATCAGCAATATAATNNAGTTCAATGATTTTTTTATTAGGACACATCGTATGAAGTCAACAGATGAACAGAATCCTCAAAACACAAAGCTTCAATCTGCAAGGAGCGACTGGCAAGAAAATACTGTAGNCCCGGCTATTAATAAATTTCCTGAGAGGAAGTCCNAATTCACATCTTCCGCTGCTCCACAAGACAGAATATATACACCTCTGGACATATCTGAAACCGACTATGTTGANGACCTGAATTTTCCTGGCCAATTTCCATTCACGCGAGGTGTTCAGCCTACGATGTACAGGGGNAGACTTTGGACTATGCGTCAGTATGCTGGATTTGGTACCGCCAAACAGACAAATGAACGATTCAGAATGCTCATNGAAAACGGACAAACTGGACTTTCTGCTGCCTTCGACCTGCCTACGCAAACTGGGTATGATTCTGANCACCCNATGGCACTGGGCGAGGTAGGTCAAGTNGGCGTAGCGATNGANTCCCTCCATGACATGGANGAGATGTTTAAAGACATCCCATTAGATAAAATTTCNACTTCNATGACTATCAATGCTCCCGCAGCTGTGCTGGTTGCGATGTATTTGGTAGCAGCAGAAAAGCAAGGTCATGAATACTCGGTTGCGACAGGAACCGCTCAAAACGATGTACTCAAAGAATATGTCGCACGGGGTACGTATATATTCCCGCCTAAACAGTCAGTGCGCTTAGCAGCTAATTTAATTAATTTTTGTGCCGAACAGGCACCTCGCTTTAATTCGATTTCAGTTTCCGGATACCACATTCGAGAAGCAGGNTCCACTGCGTCTCAAGAAATAGGATTTGCTTTTGCTAACGCGATCGCATATCTCGAGGAATGTCAGCGACAGGGTGGCAATCTGAATCAGGTGGCTCAGCGAGTCTCATGGATTTTTAATACCCATAATCATTTCTTCGAAGAAGTTGCGAAGTTCAGAGCATTGCGCCGACTTTGGGCCCGGACAGTTCAGGAGCGATTTCAAATCACCGATCCGCGAGCTCAAATGCTAAGAACTCACACGCAAACAGGTGGATCCACGTTGACTGCTCAGCAACCNTTAAACAACATAGCGCGATCTGCAATACAAGCTTTGGCAGCAGTATCGGGTGGCGTACAATCACTAGCGCTCTCTTGCTACGACGAGGCGCTGGCACTTCCGACAGAAGACGCTCAGCAAACGGCATTNCGTACNCAACAGATAATCGCCCATGAGTCGGGAGCCGCTGACACTATCGATCCTTTCGCAGGGTCTTACTATGTCGAATCACTAACGAATTCACTGGAAGCCGAAGCTCTAAAGATTATGGATCACATCGATGATTTAGGCGGTGCCGCAGCATCCATCGAAAGTGGATACATGCAGGCTGAAATTCAAGAAGCTTCGGTCCAGTGGCAGCAGGAAGTCGAATCCAAAGAGCGGACAATTGTAGGNGTGAACGCCTACATCGATCCGTCAGAAGATGCCACTCCANTATTCAGACCGAATCATGAGATTGCGCAAGAACAGCTCAACCGACTTGAAAGACTTCGTAAAAATCGAGATNTCGAAGCCGTTAACGAAGCCCTTAATNACCTTCGAGAACAAACCCGAACAGATACTAACCTTATGCCCNCAATAATTGAATGTGTCAGGGTGTATGCCACTCTGGGAGAGATTTGTCACATCTTCCGTGACGAATGGGGCGAATACACGCCNNTAACGGTTGTCTAATTANGCCAACNAACCTCTTGCAGGNTANTAAGTCGTTCCACAAACACGTAGCGCCGTTACTGAATATACTTTTGATTGGCAAATAACGAGGGGGAATTTATGTCNCAAGAACTCGCAGACAAAGTAGCTTTGGTCACNGGGGCCAGCAGAGGTATTGGAAAGGCNTGCGCAACAGCACTCGCANAAAGAGGNGCGTCAATAGTTCTTAATTACGTCGCAAACAAAGATGCTGCAGAAGTCGCCAAAACTGAGTTCGAGGCTCTGGGAGCAAAGGTACTAATCGTGCAGGGCGATGTTTCTGTCGAGGACGAAGCCAGAGCGTTAGTCGCAGCTGCGGAGACTGAATTTGGNCAAGTTGACATCCTTGTAAACAATGCAGGCGTAAATCGTGACAAGACGGTACAACGACTAACAGGTGATGCNTGGCGTGAAGTAATCGATACNAATCTCTCCTCCTGCTTCTACACCACNAATGCTGTTTTAGACGGAATGCGGGAGCGAAGTTTNGGNAGAATAATCCAAATATCCTCGATAATCGGTCAGATGGGTAACATCGGNCAATCGAACTATGCNGCTTCTAAAGCTGGCATGATCGCNTTCACAAAAAGTACTGCNAAAGAAGTGGCTCGATTTGGAATAACCGTCAATGCCGTCTGNCCAGGATTTGTTGAGACCGATATGGTCGCGGCTCTACCCGATGAAATCAAGCAGTCACTTCTCTCGAATATACCTCTGGGGCGTTTTGGCACCGCGGAGGAAGTCGGAGAAACTGTTGCGTTTCTTTGTGGTCCGAGCGGAGGATGGTACACGGGCTCCCAGCTAACCATGAATGGTGGCCAATACATGTAGGGGATATGCACATCACCAAAGCGTATTGACAATCAAAACGTTATACAGCTAGGTTAGTTACAGACGGCAATTGCTTATTAGGCTAAGCAGTAGAGATATCCTCCTGAATATATGAATGAAACTCGCGAACAAATATTGAATCTTATTGAGTCTGAAGAACTCTCAGCGATTGAGATAGCAGAATCANTAAACTTGTCCGCGGGTGCCGTNCGCAGACANTTAGATCTCNTGGTGGCTGATCAATTGATCACGTCNCATATNCCACGACAAGACGATACAAGNAAAGCANNGCGTGGGAGGCCTACAAGTGTATTTCGGCTCTCCGACACATCAGAAATGCTCAAGTCAGCAATGGACTATCGACGCTTGCTGGCCAGAATCGCACGAGCACTCGAATCTTTTACAGATATAGAAGTTAGTGGAAAAGANGGCACTGAAATCCTTGAACTTGTATCAGAACGATTAGCTGANCTNGTAGCGGCTGACTACGCCNCNAATATGAGAGCNAANACTTTTGAGGCAAAGCTTGTAGAAGTTGTNTCATTGCTTTCAGAAGAAGGGATACTCAGNTCAATACGAACTGACAAAAAGGGTTTTATTCTGTCNACTCCTTCNTGCCCNATCAAAACACTGTCCCGAACGACTGGCGCNATATGCGAAGCTGACCGNAGGTCCATTGAATTATTAATTGGAACTAATGTTNAACAAATTAGTACCATCGCGGCNGGAAGTCATTCATGNGAGTATTTANTCANNCATGAGTGAGNAAANCAAGAAAATCTGCTGGTTTACATCAAGCACNCACAATAATTAAGTTATAAAAATGGCATTAATTTGACGCTATGGTTGGAATCGTCCAAACTAAGAAAATAGAGAATCCCATCAACATAAAAGACGCGTGCGAAGGATAATTTAAAATTAATGACAGCTAATGAAAATAGTTCGTTACTCAAAATCAACGACCTCGCTACATCAGTCACTGAACGGCCCGATGTAAAAATCCTCAAGGGTATCAACCTCTCGATCAAGCCAGGAGAGGTCCACGCCCTGATGGGGCCCAATGGATCCGGCAAGAGCACGTTAGCCTCTACTATCGCCGGAAGTCCTACTTACAGCGTCGAGCGAGGTAGTGTCCACTACAAAGATGAAGACATTACTAATATGGCAGCTGACGAGCGTGCTAGGAATGGCATATTTCTTTCGTTTCAGTACCCTACAGCTATCCCCGGCGTCACGCTCGTAAATCTGATTCGTGAGGCAATCAAAGCTCGAACAGGTGAAGACGTCTCTGCTAGGGAATTCATCGCACAACTTCGAGAAACATTAGACCGGCTCAAAATGTCGGAAGATTTTGCTCGCAGATATGTCAATGATGGCTTTTCTGGGGGTGAAAAAAAACGCGCAGAAATCTTACAGCTGGGAATGCTTAAGCCAGAGCTGGCAATCCTTGACGAGACTGATTCTGGTCTAGATATCGACGCCTTGCGAACTGTAGCTGAAGGCGTAACCACGCTCAGAGATCCAAATATGGGTATACTACTAATCACGCACTATGAACGGATCTTAAATTATATAGAACCAGATTTCGTTCACATATTGGTTAGTGGAAATATTGTCGCATCTGGTGACTTCAGCCTAGCCAAGCGAATCGAGGGAGAGGGATATGACCCTCTACTTAGAGAGCTAAATATATCAGAGGAGGCCTTAACATGACCACTGTTGATCCAAACGTTAGAGACACTGTTGGCGAATATAAATGGGGTTTTCATGATACAGAGAAGCCTCTTTTCATGGCCGAGAAAGGCCTGACTGAGGGCTTGATCAGGGAAATGTCGGCAATGAAAGAAGAGCCTGAATGGATGCTTGAGTTACGACTTGAGGCTCTTGAAACTTTCTANAAATTGGAGAACCCAAAATGGGCAGGNTCCCCNGAAGTTCTGGNTGCCATTGATTTCGACAATATTCATTACTACGTCAAAGCTACCGATACAGATTCCANTAACTGGGAGGACGTNCCTGANTATATNAAGGANACGTTCGACAAGCTGGGTATACCNGAAGCAGAAAGACAGTTTCTAGCAGGTGCAGGNGCGCAATATGATAGCGAAGTGGTCTATCACAATATCCGTGAGGATTTGGAAGCACAAGGTGTGCAGTTCTTAGGCATGGATCAGGGATTACGTGAGCACGANGACTTGGTTAGAGAACATTTNTCGACAGTGATCCCATCGGGCGATAACAAGTATGCCGCACTCAATACGGCAGTATGGTCTGGAGGCTCATTTATATACGTGCCACCAGGCGTCCATGTCGAAGTACCACTTCAAGCCTACTTCAGAATTAATACTGAAAATATGGGNCAATTCGAGCGTACTTTAATTATCGCTGATGAGGGTTCNTATATTCATTATGTGGAAGGTTGCACTGCTCCTACCTACTCCTCTTCTTCACTGCACTCAGCAGTTGTGGAGATTATTGTTAAGAAAAATGCACGAGTCAGATATACGACCATTCAAAATTGGTCAAACAATGTTTATAACTTNGTGACNAAGCGCGCATACGCATACGAAAACGCNGTTATGGAGTGGGTCGACGGTAATATAGGCTCAAAATTAACAATGAAATACCCATCGGTTTACTTGATGGAGCCAGGCGCTCACGGTGAAATNCTCTCCTTGGCATTCGCCGGCG
Organism: Chloroflexota bacterium; assembly: GCA_002701625.1. The sequence continues at coordinate 5,767 of NZWK01000048.1, read as the reverse complement.
ATCAGCAGCATCAAGACGCAGGTGGCAAAGTTGTACATGTTGCTCCAGATACAACTTCGGCTATTGTTTCAAAATCCGTCTCAAGAGGCTCAGGTAGAAGCTCATACCGCGGACTCCTTAAGGTTTATGAAGGTGCTGCCAACTCTTCGTCTACCGTCCGATGTGATGCACTTTTGCTAGATGAACTTTCCCGTTCTGATACTTATCCCACGATGGAAGTAGACGAGGAAAGNGTNAATATCGGACATGAAGCNTCCGTTTCGCGCCTAGGTGAAGATCAATTATTTTATCTAATGTCGAGAGGAATTGACGAAGAATCAGCAGCAAAAATGGTCGTGAATGGATTCGTAGAGCCAATCGTCAAAGAATTGCCTATGGAGTATGCCATTGAACTAAACAGNCTAATCGAACTTCAAATGGAAGGTTCTGTGGGTTAGTTAATGACAGCTGCAGAATCAAACGCTCCGACTTGGCTTGCCGAATANCGTGCTCTTGCCCAACGAACCTTGGATGAAAAGTCACTCCCTGATTCGTCCGATAGACCATGGAAATATACCGATGTCACGTCACTCGACGTCTTCGAGTTAGCACGATTGGAAACTGAAGACCAAGCAATCCAAATAACCTCCTNCCCGGATAACTTGGTAGTTCGAGACTTAATNGATTCAGCTTATGATCCAGAACTACAAGACAAAATTGAGACCAANCTCGGNCACCTAATTCCNGCAAATGAAGACTATCTTTTAGCGGCGAACTCGGCNGAATGGAAGAGCGGTTTTTTCATAAACCCACAGTCGGNCACGCAGCATACGNAGCCNTTGGTNATTGACATCGACTTATCAAAGCAAAGTGCAACAATATTTCCTAGAATATTAGTCGTTGCCGAATCAAACTCAGAACTTGACATCGTTATAAACTCTGCATCGATCGAAGAGGAAGCTCTCATTATTGCTGCTTTAGAACTAAAANTTAAAAACAATGCCCGATTAGGTATCACNTTTGTAAACAACTGGGGATTAGATACGAAAGANTTCACCACTCTTCGTGCTGACCTTGCTGATAATGCTGCACTNAATATCTCAACTATCTGCATCGGAGGATCACTCATCAAGCACCGCTATGATATCCACCTAAACGGNAAGGGTGCTGACTCAAGAGTAAAAGGGGTTGCCGTGGGAGATAAAGCACAACATTTCGACTTCATGACTGTACAAGAACATAACGGACCGAATTCCTCGTCAGATGTTGAAATTAAGACAGCGCTTGCNGGCGAATCTCGAGCAGTTTATTACGGAATAACGAGAGTCACAGAAGAAGCAAAAGGTTCNCAAGCAAATCAGGAAAACAGAAATATGTTGCTCGCATCAAAAGCGAAAGCTGATTCAGATCCNGTCTTGGAAATCCTCACAAATGATGTGAGNCGATGTGGGCATGGTGCTACAGTTGGTCCCGTNGATGCCGAAGGGATGTTCTATCTCATGTCAAGGGGNCTTGATAAACGTGCCGCCCTACGTACATTGGTGGGAGGATTTATTTCCCCTATCGTTGATCACCTTAAAGACTCTGATATGGCAGATGAAGTTNGGGCAATCGTAAACAACAAGCTTCAAAATGCCTCGCTAGACTANTCGTACTTTACNAGCTAATGACTGACACAAGTAGCTCGATATTATTAACCATAAGCCGTGACGAGGTCCCCATCGCNGAGGTTCGAACATTCACGGTGGGTTCTCTTTCTATCGCAATCTCGCATCTGTCAGATAAAGAGTGGGGAGCCGTAGAAAATTTATGCAGCCACGATAACGGGGGGCTCGGAGACGGTAAAATCAGAAGAGGTAATATAGTCTGTCCGCGNCATGGCGCTTCATTTGATTGTATTACAGGTAGGGTCAAGAGCTTGCCCGCAGTGAAGTCTATTGAATCGTTTCAAATCTCTGAAGACGACACGGGACAGGTNCATATTAGTAGAAACTCAGGAGGCCTTGATGACAATTGACAACCANTCTGCCCCATACTCATTAGATATTGCTAAAATTCGCCGTGATTTTCCAATACTNAAGCGTGAAGTTCAAGATGGTAAGCCCTTGGTTTATCTNGATAACGCAGCAACAAGCCAAACACCAGTACAGGTAATAGCCGAAATCACTCGTTTTTATCGAGATCACAATGCAAATATTCACAGNGGCGTACACACGCTTTCAATTGAAGCAACNGAACTACATGAAAATGCTCGGAAAAAAATTGCGCATTTTTTTAATGCGCCTGATGCAAATGAGTGNATTTTTACAAGAGGTACGACAGAATCAATCAACCTAGTTGCNCATGCCTGGGGGCGCCAACACCTCCAAAAAGGGGACCGCGTCGTTATTACCGAAATTGAACACCACTCAAATATNGTTCCGTGGCAAATTTTGCGGGACGAAATAGGAATTGAACTCAGATATATTCCGATGTCGCCTGATGGGTCCCTAGACATGGATTATGCGGCGGACATAATTAGTGATAATACAAAACTAGTTGCCGTAACCGCCATGTCAAATGCGCTGGGTAACATCACNGAAATATCTCCGATAGTAGAACTAGCAAAAAAAGTTGGTGCATTAGTCCTTCTTGACGGTGCACAATCTGCACCTCATCTTAAAACTGATTTGCAGCTGCTTGATATTGATTTTTTTGCCTGCTCAGCGCATAAAATGCTCGGCCCGACAGGGATAGGCCTCCTTTGGGCNAAAATGGAGCACTTAAATACAATGCGGCCTTTNATGGGCGGTGGCGATATGATTCTCACTGTCAGCATGGAGAGCTCAACTTGGGCNGACATTCCAGCTAAATTCGAGGCAGGGACACCAAATATTGCTGGCGCAATAGCATTTGGTGCTGCTTGTGATTATCTCGTTGACATAGGGATGAATAATATCCGTGATCATGAAAGACAGATCACGCAATATGCATTGAACAAACTTGAAAAAATTGAACGAGTTCAGACTTTCGGACCGCTTGATCCAGATAAACGGGGCGGAGTAATCTCGTTTAATGTCGACGGCATCCATCCACACGATGTTGGACAAGTACTTGATTCAAATGGGGTTGCCATTCGAACAGGACATCACTGTGCTCAACCGATTATGTTGGCACTCAATATTCCTGCAACTGCTCGAGCGTCCTTCTACCTATATAATACTGAAGCGGAAGTAGATAAGCTTGCTGAATCATTAAATACTGTAATTGAATATTTCGGCTAAGCGTTGAGAGAGAACTGTTTATATGAGTAATACTCTACTTGATGACCTCTACAAAGAGATAATCCTTGATCATTATCGACAGCCTCGAAATAAAGGTGAGTTGACGGACTCCACATGTTCAGCAAATGGCGCAAACCCTTTATGTGGAGACGAAATTCAACTACAAGTGACTGTTACGGATGACCTAATAGAACAAATCGCTTTTACAGGAGCAGGTTGCTCAATTTCACAAGCAGCTTCGAGTATGATGACCGAATATGCTCACGGACGGTCGGTATCAGATGCGCTAGCGGGTGTCACATCCTTTCAAGAAATGATGACGACGGGGATCCCTTCTGAGACTAATGGATTCGATGACATTGATGCACTAACGGGCGTTGCAAAGTTCCCAGCGCGAGTGAAATGTGCTTCCTTAAGCTGGAAAACCTTGGAACAGGCTCTCGATGGAAATAGTACCGCAACTACGGAATAGTTCGCTGAAAGGAAAAAGTTAGAAATGTCAGATGAGTCCACAAACCACACAGGCGCACCGTCGAAAGAAGATATTTTTGAGGAACTTAAAGGAGTCGAGGACCCCGAACTCCGAATGAGTATCGTTGAGCTTGGTCTAGTTTACGATGTCAATGCCGATTCAGATGGCACTGTAACCGTTGATATGACCCTTACGTCACCAGCATGCCCCGTTGGGCCAATGCTTCAAGGAATGATCTTTCACAAGGTCATGCAAATGGATGGAGTAGAGGACGTCGAGGTTAACCTTGTATGGGCCCCACCGTGGGATCCTAAAACGATGGCATCTGAAGATGTCAAGATGGCTTTAGGCATATGGTAGCCTCCCCACCATATCCAACTATTAATTAATTTAGAACCGTCCCTATATATCGGTCTGGCATTTCAATAAAAACATCAGAAGGCATTCCAGCGCATCGCACGCTTGCCTCATCGAGACAGGCTGATAGTTCAATAGTTGACAAGTCCACAATGTAACGACCTAAAATCGCACTGTCATAGCTGACGTTTACACGGTGCATGTGTCTTTGGGCATTCGCGGTAAGCGCCAAACCCTCTGAGTTATACAGATTTCCATTACACGGATCCTGAAATTTTCCGCTAAATCTATCCCATTCGATATGACAGCCAGATTCACCATAAGAAATCATTCCAAAAATTCTATCTACCGTAACCAGAATCCAGACCCCATATGTCGAGCCATTGGAATCTGCGCCGAAAGAAACTATCGGAACCAGGCGAGGCACATCAAGTTGTATCTCTTCAGCAGGAACACGTACGACAGGATCAGGTGTCGATAAAAACCTCACAGAACACACGCCAAACAAAATAATTATTGAGAGAGCCACTAACCCCGCTAGGAACAAGCGAGGCCACGGATTCTTTGGCCTCGTAAAATCGGCTGCTCCTGCTATTGCATCGATTCGATTGTCATCATCATGATTTGAATTACCCGAGGAGTTAATATGGTTCATAAATCTATTTTAACCGCTATTAAGTAAGACCTAAAGTATGAATACACCGCAAAAGCCAAAAAAAAGAAATGTTTCGCGAAAAACATTTCTCACGTATCTGGCTGGTGGGACACTTGTGCTAGGAGCAAATGCCTGTGACAATCTACTGCCTCGGCCACACAAAATATCGAAACCCGAAGTTACTACCAAGCCAAGTGATAACGGTGTTTATGATTTGAATCGAATAAGGCCTCTCGCGAAAAAATTAACCGCGCCACAACTTCTCACCATTAATCAGCCATCAGCGCAACTCGGTCAACCGTTGGCTTTGGATTCTTTTGAAAGTTCTCTTGTTTACGAAAGGTTACTTACAGTAGATCCTCGAACTGCAGGACTTATAGGAGGAGCCGCAATTACGCTGGAATGGATTGATGCAGATACCATTAACTTTCTGGTCAGGCCAAATAATTTTTTTCATGCTACCGACCCAAATGCTGACGATTTACTGCCCGTATCTAACACAATGATCGCTGAAGATTTCAGAATCAAAAACAACTCAAAGTCTTATTTCTGGAACGAAATCGTTGGATCAATTCACGAAGTACCCGACACCCGATCACCAAACGGGACTGTGCAGCTAAAGCTTAATGGAACATATTCACATCTGTTGAATGATCTCAGCTCAGTAGATGGTGAAATTAGAAGCCCCTATCGCTATCAACATTTTAGTGAACGGAGTGGAAGTGGCCCCTTCAAACCCATACTCGTGCAATCCGATGTCCACAATCTCGCCCGAAATATTCGATCTACTCCCGTGGGAGATAGTGCATTAGAACAAATCACCTACAAAAAACTTGATCCTGATCAGTGGCAGGAACCAGTCTCTTCCGATATCCCCGCCATTTGGTTAAATAATGAACCAAGTGGCGTAACTACTGATCTAATCAAAGACATTAGATTTGCGAACTCGCTCTGGATACTTGGAATGCGGATTCCAACAGCAAATACAGAGCAAGTGACGCCAGGAAATGCTCTTCTCAAAGATCCTCGAATGCGCAAAGC
>NZWK01000047.1 GCA_002701625.1 Chloroflexota bacterium | reverse complement strand
ATTTGAGAATAGTCAATAGACAAGAAAATAGAATCATCACCGCATCGCTCGGCTATGAAGGCGTCCCGAATCGCACCTCCTCGCTCTCCCCTGACAGGTAGATTCTGCAGATTTGGGTGAGTGGAGGATAATCGGCCCGTTGCAGCCGTAGTCTGCGAATAACTGGAATGAATCCTCATGGTGCGTTGGTTGACGTGCTGCGGCAAAGCGTCCACGTAAGTCGATTTAAGCTTCGAGAGTTCACGCCAGAGAAGAATGTTTTCGACGACAGGATGCACTCCGACTAAAGATTGAAGAGAGTCAGCATCCGTACTGAAACCAGTTTTTATTTTCTTTGTAGGAGGCAATTCTAACTCATTAAATAACAGCTCCGAGATAGCCTGTGGCGAACTGATCTTGAACTCATGGCCCACGTTATCGAAGGCAAGCCCTTCGACTTGCACAATTTGATTGGCTAGGTCAGATCCAAGATTAATGAGTGGTCCAGAATTAAGACCGATTCCAACCTCCTCCATTCGGCTAAGTGCTAGAGCATGTGGTAAATCNATTTCGTAAAATACNGACTCGAGACCTTGTTCAGCCAGCGCAGTACCCAATATNTCTCTTGCCTCTANNATTAGACTACTTGCNCTGCCACCATATTCNGCAATTATTTCNTCACTTAGCTCATTTAANAATTTCGCAGATTTACCCTTGCCGCGAATTGNGGNCNCANCTACGGGCTGCNGGAGTTGATANTCCTTAGCAAGCTGNTTCAGCGAAACGTTGTAGGATCCAAGNACATAAGCTGCAATTTGNGTATCGAANANCTTTTCAAACCNAANNCGAAATCCAAGGGTTTCNGCTATCTGNCGCAAGCTACCNGAAGTCAGTTTTATGTCATGATTAATAAAGGTAAGNTCGGGGAGAAGNTCAAGTTCGCANAGCCATTCAAAGAAATCCGAGGTACTCAAGGAAGACTTAGNANNGGATTCATCTGACAGCTTCATCATTGGTGTGAGNTTGTCTNNCTNGAATNGATNGTCAAACGAGAAGTAGAAGCTAGAGTCNGAATCCACCGATAAAGCTANCCCTACTGCTTTTTCTGCAGCTTCNACAGCATATGAGGAATCCGAAATTAAAAATATTGATATGTAGCCCTTAGCAACAGCAGANGTNCTCAGATCNGCTAATTGATCNGCNGTTTGCAAGAGNACAGCTTGGTGNGATCGCACTTCTGAAGTNGNNGGNGGNGANNACTCTGCTNGATCTGGAAGTCTTGAAAGNANTGAATTAAATTGCATACGNGTGAGAAAATCAANNGCCTCCGCTCGTTCATAATTNNTCCGATTTGCGNNATCCAGTTGAAGNNTTAGATCCGGTACNTCTGTCACAATCGTAGCTANCATCTTGGAATGNACTGCCGAATCTCGNCCNTTNCGTAACGCTGTTTGAGTACGCTTGGGTTCGATNGANTCAAGATTAGCAAGCATATTNTCNAGTGAAGNCCATTCGNTTATTANAGATTTTGCTCCTTTATCGCCAATGCCTTTCACGCCTGGNATGTTGTCACTCGTATCGCCTACCAANCCCTTGTANTCAATCATCTGNAGTGGATCAAAACCAAANCGGTCACGAACCTTTTGATTGTCGTACATAACGTAATCACGTTGATANGGTCGATACATGTACACCCGCACACCCGGTTCAACNAATTGAATAATGTCATTATCCAATGTCAAAATAATCGTATCCTGTANNCCNTCTTTCTTAGCTTGCTTTGCTAAGGTTCCAAGCACGTCATCCGCCTCNTANCCTCCCTTTTCAACAACTGGGATTGAAAAAGCTCCAAGTAGTTCACGAACTCGGTCGAANTGTGGCCGAAGATCATCNGGTGTAGGTTCACGATTNGCCTTATATGTGGGATCGATCTCTTTNCTAAAGGTCATNTCAGATGCATCCCATGCTGCTATGACNTGAGTTGGTTGGAGGTCGGCTANCACTGCNAGGAGACTACTCGCATACCCATACACTGCCGAAACGGGTTCGCCGCCNGGGCCCGATGGGAGCACATCTTTTAGGGCGAAGTATGAACGAAACATCAATCCATGTGAATCAATAATCACTAGGCGGCTCTGACTAGAATTCGTTGTGTCAGGGGTTTGAATTGACTCTAATTTGTCCATTGTCGATCGAGTATAAACCTCATTATGTTCCTTGATGTACACAGTCCGTTAGCAGGATATCATTACCGGAATGCGTAGATACCGTACNCTCCCTCTCCTTGCCATACGAAGAATGGCTGGTAACTGGCGTTTACTTACNAGCATCGTCATTGGNACGGTCCTAGCTGCTGCAATTCTTTCNGCAACCGCTATNTACTCAGATGCCATNCGGGATTTAGGCCTTGATTTTGCNATCGAAAAAGAAGATATCCGAGATCTCGANCTCGTCGTGCTTCAGAGCAATATTCCNGTAGAGGCGGCACGTTATGAGCGNGCGCAGGCGAGACANTCNGCAAAAATTGTCGGGGTCTCAGATCAGAGTTATANGGTCGTTNANCGTGGTGCNCGCAGCGCNACNTATTTNGCGACNCANGANGATCAAATTTTCGTAGTCGGAGATTCCAGCTTCCCGCGTGCAAATTTCNTGTGGAGNTCCGATTTAGCAGAACACGTTNAATTAGTTGAAGGCACCTGGCCGATAGCTCAGCCCTCTGGATCAGCTCAGCAGGTTGAGGTTGCCATAGGTCAAAAAACAGCCACTGANCAGGACTTCTCGATCGGTCAGGAACTTGAAGTCTACCCATTTTGGGAGAAAGAGCCTCTGGCCGTNCCNGTGGTAATCACNGGCATCATCAAAGAGAACGATTCCAATGAGCGATATTGGGGTCAGACCAACTTTGTTCGTCTCGATGGCAAGGAACGNGCATGGGATACATACTTGCTCTGGATACCAGAATCAACCGCATACGGAACATTATTAGACCTNTCTCCTACTATCACGGCTGATTATCGAAATACTTACNAACTGGTACCAGAGCGCTTGAATTCTAGAAATTCCCTGCTCGTCTCAACCGGACTTGATCGACTTGAACCAGATTTAGCATCGACAGAAACACGACTCACTATCCGTACGGATCTTCCCGATCTCCTGCGAACATATGACCAAAAACTTTTCTTCACTCGCATCCCGTTATTGGTACTTCTCCTGCAAGTAGGCGGTATCGTGGCCTACTACCTGATTACGGTATCCACTATGCTGGTCGACCGACAAAGCTCGGAAATCGCAACCCTAAGATCTCGTGGGGCCACCACGAGACAATTGCTCACTCAGTATGCTGCAGAAGGCGCCATCCTGGCCGCCATAGCTATCGGCCTTGGTCCGTTAGTCGCCGCAACTGTGATCTCTGCCCTTGGTCCCACTCCAGCGTTCAGCGCGATCTCCGATGGTGGACGCTTAGAAGTTCACATCAGCATGGCCGCCTATATTTTGGCCTGTATCGGTGCGCTCATCGCATTCCTAGCACTTATGGTTCCCGCCTGGCGGGCTACCCGCAATACAGTTGTTGAGTACAAAAAAAGTCAAGCCAGACCGGATAAGCCACCACTCTTCATTCGCTTATATCTAGACGTGGCATTTATGGTCATCTTAGCATTGGTATATTGGCGAGTTTCAAGAGAAGGCGATCTCTTAGCTGAACGATTCTTTGGCGGGCAGCAAGAATTAGACCCGCTACTCCTGGCTACGCCTGCTGTATTTATGGTGACAGTAGGTGTCGTATTTCTTCGATTATTTCCGCCGACACTTCGTCTAATTAGTTGGCTCATAGGTTGGACGCGTTCAGTTGCCTTACTCATTGGGATGCGTTCGCTTGTTCGAAATCCTGGAAATTACTCAAGACTCGTTCTATTACTGATGTTCGCGACCGGTGTCGGCATGTTTGGTGCAACATTTTCAGCCACCCTGGATCGTTCCTATACNGAGCGAGCNGAGTANGCAGCAGGCAGCTCGCTTCGGGCCGTTTTAAGTCTTGCCAACCAAGCTCCAGGTGAGACCGCAACCGAGGATATCTTAGNCGNAAAACCGGAGGGCGATGCCACCTTGGCACTCCGGACAAGAGCGACCCTGTGGAGGACGAGTGANAANCCACGCGAAGTTGAAATCCTAGGGGTTGATCCGAACTCATTCAGTGCAGCTGCCTTCTTTCGCAATGATTTTGCTGAAAATTCAATCACAGAAATAGTTNNNGACCTTGATAGTGACTCNGTACGTCTGGCTGGACCGATGGTTCCAGAAAGTGCCCGTCAGGTTGGGNTATGGCTCAANTTTGAGAATTTNGCGGGCCGAATTAATGTCAACACNGTGCTCGCAGATGGTGACGGACGTCTGAATCATTTTGCGATGGGCGCTGTAAGACCGGGTGACCCTGCAACCGAAGATTGGATGCTCTTCACAGCGGACGTGACTAAACCAGCAGATAAGTTTGGTAATGCNAAAGTTGCACCACTTCCCTATAACCTCCGAGGGTTAACCTTTACTGCGTCAAGTCGGCTTACTGCTCAACAAGCCAATATCAGAATTGGACCCCTTATCTACACCACATCTGATATTCCACCGCCGGCTCCCGAAGGTGCCAATGATGAGCCCACCACATCCAGTCGGTTCAGCTGGTACTTTGGCCTAGACGGAGGCCCCCGAGGTGTCGCACCATGGCCCGATGCGGCAATAGTCCATGATTTCGTAGATGGAGGATTTTCTCCACTCTCTGGCGCCCGAGCTGGGTCATCGGGTGACTTCCTCAGTATTGATGTTGACTCCCCTGNGGGCATTGANCGAACAACAACACTCAGTTGGGTTTCTGGCAATCAAACGNGAGGNTANTATCGNGTNCACGGNCTNATGCTNGATACNGTAACTACNGATNTCAAAGTGTACTTGGACAAAAAGACNGCGGCTGACATGGCGATNGAAATNGGTGATGAATTCGCNNTAAATTCCTCCTCGAGNTGGACCCGNGGNANNTTATCTGGCGTATTTGACTACTTCCCNACNTATATCCCAAATANCAANACNGGATTNGCNGTGGTGAATGGNGACAGACTNCAGGCTGCTATCAACGTCGCCCTACCAGATAACTCTGTTGGAAGTAACGAGTTGTGGTTCCGGTCNNCGAGNACTATNGATCCTGCCCTCTGGCTAGATGAATTCGAGTATGACAAGTTCTTTCTTGCNGAAACCATTCGAACTGANCAACAAGAAGATCCCTTAATNGCCGCTGGCTGGTCAGGAATATTAGCCATCAGCTTCGGTGCCGTCTTATTGCTCTCTGCGATTGGGTTCATGGTTTACTCNTANCTGAATGCGCAACTNCGAGGTCTTGAATTTGCAATCATGAGAACTCTCGGNTTTTCTCGGCCACAGGTGTTCAGTCTGGTTCTTTTTGAACACCTATTCGTAGTATTGGCGGGNCTTGGATTAGGTACAGCTGTTGGTCTATTCATTGGAAGATTTATGATGAGTTTNCTGGCAACGGATGAAGTGGGAAATCCTGTTGTTCCGCCCTTTATTNTGGANTTTTCATGGACCGAAGTATTTCTCGTTTGGGGTATATTAAGTCTGGTATTTGTTCTAACGGTTGCCGCAGTAGTCACGCTCTACTTCCGGTTAGCCATNCACCGAGCACTGCGAATTGGAGATGCCTNATGACTGACNCCTANATCTTTGCGGAAGAGTTATTCAAGATATATAAAACNGANGACCTNGAGGTTGTGGCTCTACGTGGCCTTGACCTTCGCGTTGCTCCTGGAGAGATGATGGCGATCGTCGGTGCTTCGGGATCAGGAAAATCAACGTTCTTAAATATTCTTGCTGGTCTCGACACACCTTCAGCNGGCAGAATATCTGTTGGTGACCGNGATCTTTTACGCATGAGNGATGACGACCTCGTNGATTANAGANGNCGTGAGGTCGGATTCATCTGGCAGCAAACAGGACGCAACTTNATNCCTTATNTATCAGCTCAGCAGAATATAGAAGCTCCTATGATTCTAGAGGGCGTCAAGCGCAAGGTTGCAAAGAATCGTGCAAGAGAACTTNTNGAAGCTGTNGGTTTGGGCGATAANCATAAACGAAAACCAAATGAACTATCGGGTGGCGANCAACAAAGAGTCGCGATCGGCGTTGCTTTNTCTAATCANCCTCCTCTTCTGTTAGCTGATGAGCCCACAGGNGAGCTNGATAGTGCTACCGCAGACGAGGTTTTTGAGGTGCTACGGAGCATCAATCGAGATACTGGCGTCACGGTTGTNATAGTCACACACGATCGAGAAATCACCAGTAGAGTNGATAGAGTGGTAGCTATGCGAGATGGACGAGCNAGCACGGAGCTCATTCGAAATTCCANNGTTGTNGGNCAAGACTTCTCAGTTGACGAATTAGCAGTCGTCGATCGAAGCGGNCGTCTCCAGATNCCCCGTGAATATCTCACAGACATNGGAATTGATCGTCGTGCGCGAATTGAAATCGACGGCGAATCAGTGAAAATCACAGGTGAATAAAGTNAANTCTAAGGATCAGCANGATGACAAGTCCCGCGCAGCAAANCCACCAGNATAATCTAATTACCGTATCAGGCCTCACCCGAAGNTTTGATAGCGGTGGNANCGTCGTGACTGCAGTAAATGCAGTCGATNTNGAGATTCCAGCTGGACAATTTATTGCTATAGTCGGTAGATCTGGCTCNGGTAAAACCACACTNCTNAATATNATTGCTGGACTCGATACACCGNACGANGGCTCNGTNTTNATCGATGGNCAAGAAATTTCACGTTTCTCNGACAAGCAGAGNACAAAGTTTCGGCGTGAACAAATTGGATTNGTTTTNCAATCATTTGGNCTTCTTCCATTGCTCTCCGCAGCAGAAAATATCGATCTNGCTCTTCGTATTGCTGGNAGTGGNATACGAGANCGTGGNAATAGAACTCGTGAGTTACTCGAGCAGGTCGGTCTCACTCATCGGGCAGATCATCGCCCCTACGAACTATCTGGAGGTGAGCAACAACGTGTGGCTGTTGCGCGAGCCTTAGCGAATAATGCTCCGTTAATCATCGCTGACGAGCCGACTGGTGAGCTTGATTCAACCACTGGCGCACAGATCTTTAGCTTACTTCGCGAGGTTGCAGATTCAGGTGTGACAATCATTACGGCAACTCATGATCCTTTCGTAATGGAGCATGTTGACCTAGTCCGAGAAATGGCCGATGGCGCCCTACTCCCATTAGGTGAAGGAATTGTGTCTTCGAGGCTTGGCACGAAGGATATAACGACGGACCAAACCGATAATTCAAGCAGCACGGATCCATTCCTTCCACCGATCGTGCCTCGACGCAATTCGTGACGTAAAGCAGATTTGCAACGACGATGACCGACTCAATTTCGCAATTTAAGAGTGCAGCGATGCATGTAATCGTCGCCGAACTTCGAGAGGATATATCTGGTGTAGATTTGGAGTTCTTGCGCACTAGCGCCTATGCGCTTACAGAGGCCCCAGCCGTGCATAATGTCAGCGTGGGCCTCTCAGATACCCATTTTATTGTCAGCATCGAGCTTTTGCTATCAGGACCAATTGAAGAATTTTCCGACTCATCCAACCACATGGAATTCGTAGTTCATTCGTTGGGCAAATACATCACAGGCATGTGGAGCGTAGATTTTCAGTGTGCCGGAGAGTTCCCAACTGCTGACGTGTCCTTTCCACAAGCCAAGTCAGTGGCCGCTATAGCAGTAAAAGGTGACGCACGGGTGTTTGAGTGGCAGATCACGGAGTGGTTTCAAGAGCTCGAAATAGCCTTACCCAACTCCATTATTGCGAGCGGTCATACGATCGAGGAGCGTGATCTCCACCGAGCCTGCGCTCTCATGTTTAGTCCTATAGAAACTACTGAATCGTCCCAGACCCTATCTGAGATCGTCGCTACGCTCGGCATACCGATTGCCTCTCTTGAAATCGCAGCCGCATCTCTCAGTCAACCAGCGTCATAACTGTCTGTCCATTATCCCACTTGAGCACTCGATAAGGAGCTGACTGCTCAATCCAAGCGGACCGCGTTGCTCGTCCCGATCGAATGAGAACTCTCCACACGGGAATCTCACCAAAAGACGTCTGTAAAATCTCTGATTGTGGAACGCTAACTATAACCATTTGCCATTTTTCTTCGAATGGGTCTACGGCTACATAGCTTGTGGTATAGCCCAGAGCCAAAGGAAGTTGTCGCCATAACCAGAAAGAACTGGAATTGGCATATATTTCCATATCCGGCAATTTCTTCTTGTCGGGGAGCCCCTGACCAGCTAAATTGTCTGTCTTATGGAGTATCGGTTTTCCGCCATCGTCTTCAACGATCTCCCAAGTGTACGAAATCGCTTCAATCCTAAACTGTTCGGCGGGCTCTACCTGTCGGCCTCCGCCTAATCCTAAAAAGTCTGACGCTGAGACTCGAGTTGTGATTATGTCACTTATGCTTTCGTTACCAGCACGACTGTACCGCTCCTGAAGGACGATTTCATTCGAATTAACTGAACTCACCTCTGATTCAAATATGCCGAGTCCGATCTTTTCACCTAA
>NZWK01000046.1 GCA_002701625.1 Chloroflexota bacterium | reverse complement strand
GTGCAAGCCCTGTTATTCACGCACCATCATGGTGATCATTGGCAGGGCTTTGATACGCTTCGAGCAATGACCGCCGCTCCAGCTTACGCGGGTGCGACTGAAATCAATCTTGATCCGGATAAGCAAATACTACCGATTGAAGAGGGTCAGATTTTCAAACTAGGCGCACATGAAATTATCGCAATGCATACTCCTGGGCATACTCCAGGATCGACGTGCTTTCTGGTCGGCGGCGCTGTACTTTCGGGGGACGTGCTATTTCCAGGGGGGCCAGGACTAACCGGAAGTAATGCGGATTTACTAACGAGCGTAAAAAGCATTACGTCTCGACTACATCCTCTCGCTCCACAGACAGTTGTGTTACCCGGACACGGTGGTACAACTACGATATTTGAATCACGTTGGGAGTATGCTATTTTCGCTGCAAAACCTTGGGATGATTCACTTAAAGGTGATGTTCTTTGGCTGCCTAGCGAGGTCTAGCTAGTAACAAGTTCCTGTAGTCTGTCCGAAATATTGGCGGCCTTTACCTTTGCAGCCTCTAATTTATCAAGCTCTTTTTGCACGACTCGTTCGGGCGCCTTTTTACGAAACTCTTGGTTGTCGAGTTTTTGATTTTGTTGCTTGATTTCTTGATGCGCAGTTTGAAGATCTTCTTGCAGGCGCTTGCGCTCTATTTCTAGGTCAAACAATCCGCCCAGTGGCACTATCACGGTCCCTCCATTTGTGACATGTGAGACTACTTGATCTCCAGGAGCTTGATTAATGTCACTAACGACGTGAAGCGGGTCTACCCGTGCCATAGACGTAATAGCAGCACTCAGATCGTGTACTTCATCTGTGTATTCAGTTGTAACAATAAAGCATTCAATTTTTCTGGCGGCATCTACTTTGTTTTCTGAACGAATATTTCTAATTGAACGAATAAATTCTTGCACGGCACCAAATCGAGCGAGAGCATCAGGTTCTTTTTTTGAATTGATTTCCTGAGAGCTCGGATAACTTGCCACTATCAACGCATGTTGTTCGCCTGAACTGCTAATTGAATTTTGTAACCTCTGCCAGATTTCTTCAGATATGAAGGGCATAAAAGGGTGGACGAGTCTCAGAGTCATCTCATATGTCTCAGTTAATACTGTCAACGGTCTGTAATCTTCGTTTCGAATTCTGATTTTTGCAATTTCGAGGTACCAGTCGGCAAAATCATCCCAGAAGAAATCCCTTATTTGGCGCAGCGCTTCAGATAATTCGTAATTCGTCAGTAGTCGGTCGACCTCCTCCGTGAGTTCGGCTAGTCGGGAACTAATCCATACATCTTCTAAGGCTGGTTTGGAATTCTCTGTCGTTATTTTATCTTTATGCTGTTCGCTGAGGCTGATGACGAATCGTCCGGCGTTCCAGAGTTTATTGGCAAAATTTCTTCCCGACTCTAGTCGATCATCAGTGAGTTTTTGGTCATTGCCCGGACTAGTACCCGATATGAGTGCGTAACGGAGACCATCGCATCCGTAAGTCTCTATTGCTTCGAGCGGGTCGACAATGTTCCCAGTGGATTTCGACATTTTTTTACCGTCAGCGCCTCGGACCAGACCGTGAAGATATACCGTATTAAAGGGTGGGATACCGTCCATGTTGTAAAGCGAGAGCATAATCATACGAGCGACCCAGAAAAAAATGATGTCATATCCTGTCTCGAGGACTTGAGTCGGATAGAATCGCTTCAGATCATCTTCTAGCTTTTCAGGCCAACCAAGAGTTGAATGCGGCCAAAGCCCGGAGGAAAACCATGTATCAAGCGTGTCTTCGTCCTGACTAATATTTACACCCTCACAT
Source organism: Chloroflexota bacterium (assembly GCA_002701625.1). Next base: position 31,073 of record NZWK01000046.1, on the reverse strand, counting down.
GACTCGCACGAATCTCTATCAGTTATTGAGACCGTCACGTGATCGCAGTCAGCACAGTACCAAACAGGAATTCGGTGTCCCCACCAAATTTGCCTGGAAATACACCAGTCACGGATATTTTCCATCCATCGGAGATANGTTTTTTGAAATCGNGATGGNACGAACTCTATTTGCCTGCTTGTTACCGCTTGAATTGCGGGCTTTGCAAGTTGTTTGGCATCTACCCACCATTGTTCAGAGACTAATGGTTCGACAATNGTCGAACAGCGCTGACAGTGCCCTACGGCATGGGTGTAAGGATCGGTTCGCTCAATAAGTCCTAACTTTTCCATATCCTTGACAATTAATTGTCGTGTGGCGTCAAGGCTTAGCCCAACGTATTCCCCTGCCAGTTCATTTAGAGTGCCATCAGGATTCAGAATATTAATGATTTCGAGGCCATGTCTTTCACCTATATCAAAGTCTATTTGATCGTGTGCTGGTGTAACTTTTAATGCTCCAGAGCCCAATTCGATGTCGATTGCATCGTCTCCAATTATTGGGATTGTTCGATTAGTTGTTGGGACGAAACATTTTTTGCCGATCAAATGGGCGTTTCTTTCGTCATTTGGGTTGACTGCCACNGCNACATCAGCTGGTATGGTTTCCGGTCGNGTGGTAGCAACAACAATCGACTCGCCTGGCTCATCCTCGATNAGATATTTGATATACCANAATGACCCATCTTCATCATCATATTCAACTTCAATATCAGAGATGGCTGACCGGCATCCGATACACCAATTAATCAGTCTNTCAGCTCGAAATATTAAACCATCGTCATATAGGTTCTTGAACGTAGTTCGCACGGATAATTCACGTTCAGCGTCCGCTGTGAATGCCTCGCGTTGCCAGTCGGCTGACGCACCTAGTCTTTTATGTTGGGTACTGATTCGGCTTCGGTTATCTTCGACGAATGCCCATGTACGATCTAGGAATTCATCTCTCCCGACATCATGACGAGATTTNCCTTCTTCNCGTAGTTGCTTTTCTATTAGAGCATTCACNGCGATTGCAGCATGATCGACGCCCGGCAGCCAAAGTGTGTCGTGACCCAGCATTCGATGCCATCGTGTAAGTGCATCCTCGATAGCCACCGTAAGCGCGTGTCCTAGGTGCAAGGCACCAGTGAGATTTGGCGGAGGCATAATGATAGTAAAAGGGTCATTTTTAGGATTATTAGGGGCGAAAAAATTATTTTTTTCCCACCACTCGTAAATTGGTGATTCAACGGTTGCTGGGTTATAGCTAGCCGCCATCTCGGAGTCGATCGGGACGAATTTTGACGCGGACTTCATATAGGTTCGATTTCACCAATAATTTCAGAAGTTGATGTTTGTTAGATATCTGTAGTCTCCACGGGGAAGAACAAAGCGTCAAGTCAGACTCACTAGTGCGCACTTANATCTTTTANAACTTATNTTCGGATGCTACATTCACAGAAGCTTTTTCCTAGTATTACTGCCACATTAGCATCGACTAGTATTGAAGNNTTGGAACAAAAAATTAAGGCTGAAAGGTACGTAAAAATGGTTCAGACTTTAGGTATAAATTATCCGGCGATCATAGTCACGGATATTGAGGAGTCTCTTAAATTTTATGAAAGATTGGGACTTCGACCCTTGTATATCGAGCCAAACCGAGACGATCCAGAGTCCATAGTGGCTATGTTATATGCGGGTGGCGGGGATACTTTTGTTCAGTTAGTGGGNCCTCGTGAGAGTAANGCCGTAAATATTGCTGCGGCGTCACCTGGAGTGGGTTCAATGCAGTACCTCTCCTTTAATATTTCGCTCGATCAAATGAATAATATGTGGGATGAGATGTCACGTGCAGGTGTTCAGGGTTCCGANCAAATCACNAGGGGCTATGAGAGGATAGTGTTTTTGGAAGATCCAAACGGAGTGTTAATAACTCTGACTGCCTGGGGAGTCGAACCACCNAGTGGTGTGCCCCGCGCGTTGATTTTGCANAGAGCTGCCTCTATNNGAGAAACNGAAGGTGCTNCGTATATTGAAGATCAGCANGTTNGTAGCGCTATTGAATCGGTGATNGCTGATCTNGAAAAAGANCGATGATGATNGAGCGCGGTTAACTCTGGCAGAGTNCTTNAGGTGCCNCCTAATTTTATTAAAAAGTTTCTTGNNGGTAATTTGATCTATTCGATGTCTTCTGAGACCGAAGTTTGCTAAACTTCAGNAGTTCAAATTGGAATTGACCTTACGGGTGACGCGATGTTAATTTTCGAATGCCTTAAACGACGTAAAGGTAACATTATTGATGGAATCTGAGACCGCACTATATATTAATTATTTGCCAGTTATGCTGGGCGGGGTAGTAGGATTTATTCTGGTATTCACCGCGCTGATAGGGGCCCGTCTGCTCGCACCGTTTTCTAAGGAAAATCAAAAGTTGACTACTTATGAGTGCGGAATGTTACCCATTCGTCGGGCTTCCACGAACATAGGGATGCGCTTTTATTTGTACGCTATTTTGTTTATAGTTTTTGATGTCGAGGCAATATTTATATTTCCTTGGGCTATGTCATTTCTTAATATCGGTGTATTCGCTTATTGGTTGATGGTGCTGTTCATAGGTGTATTAGCGCTATCTCTAGGGTATGCCTGGAAGAAAGGAGCTTTACAATGGCGATAACTCCGGCCGATCCTGCAGCGGTTCCAGCTGAATCTCCGGTGACCGCACCGGAGATTATTCCGGTTCTGCCTGCCTTACCCACTGAACATCCAAGCGAAGCACCACTATTGGCGCCGACGCAGTACGTACCGGGCAAAGCTTTATATAAGCAAATTCTGCCGGGTATAATTCAAGCGCCTTTGGATCTCCTTTTAGGCGCATCGCGTAAGTCGTCTCTTTGGCCAATGACTTTTGGTCTAGCTTGCTGTGCGATTGAGATGATTGCCACTTATATGGCTCATTATGATTTGGATAGATTTGGTATTGTGCCTTGGCCTTCACCTCGNCAGTCGGATGTGATGATTGTTGCAGGAACTGTGACNAAGAAAATGGCTCCNTCAGTCAAGCTTCTNTACGAACAGATGCCGGGCCCCAAGTGGGTNATTTCAATGGGNGCNTGTGCTACCAATGGTGGTCCTTACACACGATATGATCGTGTGTTGCAGGGNGTGGATAAAGTTGTTCCGGTTGATGTTTATGTNCCNGGCTGCCCACCGCGCCCAGAGGCANTGATTGACTCATTCATAGCTCTACAGGAGCTCATAATGGAAGAACGGAAAGTACAAGGTAAATGACAACCGAGCCTNCTGAGGAGCAATTCACAAATCAGATTGGTGACCACNCCGAGATTTGGTCGATCGTGGANAACGCCTTGTTNGGGATTGGNGTNACTCGNGAAACNGGTTTCATGGANGTGATANTNAGTGTTGAGACNGATGAGATAGTTGAGGCNTCGAGGGCGTTACGCGACGATGAAGATGCNAATTTTGATTACCTTAGATCTCTCACTGCGGTTGACAACATGGCCGATGGAATGGAAGTTGTTTACCANCTTTATTCAATTTCGAAGAAACACAATGTTACGGTGAAAGTATTCCTTTCAAANGAATCTTTGAGACTACCTACCGTCACNNGCATCTGGCCGGCTGCTAATTGGTTGGAGCGCGAAGTCGCGGAAATGTTTGGTATTAAGTTTTCTGGTCATCCAGATCCTAGGAACTTGTTAATGCCTGANGAAATTGANGANACTTTCCCTCTAAGAAAAGATCACCCGTTGGCTGAAATTGAGGTCTTACAGGGCGAAGGTATGGGCTATTCAGGAGAGGAACTCTAAGTGGTCGAAGTTTTGTCACAAACATCCGATCGNTCGGCAGAATTCGAGACGCAAGATCTCCTACTGAATGTCGGTCCTCAGCATCCATCCACACANGGAGTATTTAGAATGGTGATGACCGTNGATGGAGAAGTTGTGCGTGATGTGATCCCTTATATCGGTTATTTGCACAGAGGAGCNGAGAAGCTTTGTGAGACTATGGATTTNCGGCAAGGTATTGGTTTTATGGACCGAACTGAATACTTGGCTGCTTTNAATGCGGAGTTATCNTATGTCATGGCNGTNGAAGCTTTAGCNGATCTAGAAGTTCCGGAGCGGGCTCAATGGATCAGAATGATTTTATCTGAGCTTAATCGCCTNTCCAGTCATTTTATGTTTTTAGGTGCGTTCGGGGTGGATACNGGCGTATTTGGNACTCCTTTTATCTACGCNTGGCGGGAACGAGAAGCANTGATCGATCTTTTTGAAGAAGTCTCNGGCGACAGAATGATGTATGCGTATTTTCGACCAGGTGGAGTAGCNTGGGATGTCCCAATTAATTTTGTGGANAGAGTAAAAGAAGTTTTNAAATCNTCAGNACAGGGAATTGANGATTTCGACTCGNTGTTATCNGAGAATGAGATTTTTCTCGCCAGNACACAAGGNGTTGGTGCAATATCTGCTGAGCGTGCGATTGCTCTCGGGATGAGTGGACCTTCACTGCGGGCATCGGGCGTTGATATGGATATNAGGCGNGATGAACCATATCTCAAATATGATGAACTTGAGTGGGATGTGATAACTGGCGATCACGGCGACGTATTTGACCGTTATTACTGCCGAGTTTTGGAAATGCGTGAGTCTATCAAGATAATATCTCAATGCTTAGATCGCNTNGCGCCTGGTCCNATACTNCCGGAAAANATGCCACGGATGCTTCGAACTCCTCCTGGCGAGGTATATCTTCGAACTGAGGCTCCACGAGGTGAGTATGGGGTTTATATGGTTAGTAGGGGGGGTAATCGTCCCTACAGATGTAAAGTTAGGTCTTCGTGTCTTTCTAACCTTCAGGCCCTTCATGAACTCACTGTTGGTGAGTATGTAGCGGATGCAATTATTATTCTTGGTTCNATAGATATCGTGCTCAGCGAGGTNGATAGATAATGTCAGTGGAGCTTTTTGGCANNTCATTCAANCCATGGGCGGATGCAGCAATTAGACTTCAACTGGTTGTGGGATTCATGACCGTGGTTGTGATGGGCCTGATATATGCTGAGCGTAAAATTTTGGCAAGATTTCATCAGCGGGTTGGTCCTCAAAAGACNGGACCCCGTGGNCTACTACAGTCAGTGGCGGATGCAGTTAAGTTGGTGGGGAAGGAAGACTTACGACCAGCTGCTGCAGATCCCTGGACTTTTGAGCTAGCTCCCTATTTTGTGTTTATTCCAATATTTCTTGGATTTGTGATAGTACCCTGGGTCCAGGATTGGAACGTACGACTTCTTGAGTTAGGGATTTTGTATTTTGTTGCAATTTCCTCGATCTCAATAGTTGGCTGGGTAATGGCCGGTTGGGGCTCTGACAACAGATATGCGATTATTGGGGCTTTACGTGCGGCGGCTCAGGGAATTTCTTATGAACTGCCGCTTGTCTTGGCTTTATTATCGGCAGCAATGATAGCCGGTTCTTTACAGTTGGATAAGATCGTCGAGTTTCAAAGCACAGTTCCTTTAATTGTGTGGCAACCCTTGGGCTTTTTCATCTTTTTTGTCGCCGCACTTGCGGAATTAAATAGAACGCCATTTGATATTCCTGTCGGTGAGAGTGAGATTGTCGGNGGGCCTTTNGTGGAGTATTCAGGTATTAGATGGTCNATGTTTTTCTTAGCCGAGTATGCGGGAATGCTGATCATGGCGTTTGTNGGNTCNTCGGTATTTNTGGGCGGCTATTCATGGCCTTTCGGTGAAGATTTTGGTCTCCCCTTNCAGATACTTTTGGCAGCAGGTAAGGGAGGATTATTTATCTTCCTNATTTTCTGGGTCAGGGCTTCGGTCCCGCGACTTAGNATTGATCAGCTGATGGGATATTCCTGGAAAATACTATTGCCATTTAGCTTTTTNCAGATACTAATAAATGGATTTGTACTTGTNTACGGCTTGCCNCACATNGTATTACTNATNACTGGGGTATTATCGCTAGGTCTTTTATTCTGGGTAACTGAGGGAATTGTGCAGAGACCTCTAGAGCCCAGAAGACGCCGTGCTAGACCAANGATAGTGCAGGAAGCAGAGGTTTCATAAATGAGGGGTATTGCAAAGAGTATGGCTCGGACATTCGCAGTATTTCTTCGAAAGCCTGTGACCAGAGATTATCCGAGNTATCACAAACCCATTCCGGAACGNGATCGGGCGTTTCCATTGCTTCTNTGGGANGAGGGNATTGACGAACCATTNTGTACAGGATGTCATGCATGTGAGCGGGCTTGTCCTGTTGAATGCATGACAGTTCTNATGAAAGATAATCCNAACCATAAGAGTCTCGANGGTACGTCCTCCCGACGTAAGATAATCGANAAATTTTGGATTGATTATGCNCGCTGTATGCGCTGCAATATCTGCGTCGAGGTCTGNAANTTCGATGCGATAGCGATGAATAANACTTGGGAAGGTCATGAAANTTCAGTTTATGACCGACAGGATNTAGTGATGGATCTNCAACAACTACTTTCACAAAGTCGAACTGGCAACATTNATGAGTGGGTGCCTGTACTTGGTCANACAAATGAGACAGTGTCCGAGGCTGATGCCGAAGATTCTGAAGTCAGTAATTAAATAATTGGGATTATCAAAATGCTGAAACGAATTCCACTNCCCGNTCAATTTGACCGAATCATTATNGGNGGNGGAATTACAGTGGGTGCCATTGGTGTTCCGCTGGGGATTGTNCTCGTTACTTTGGTTGCTTTNGGAGTAATTAGTGCNCCGGAAATGGTTTTCTTCGTTGCTGCNATTATTGTNATTCTNGGNGCATTAGGNTGTGTACTTTTACCCAATATAGTGCACGCGGCTCTGTCTCTCACTGCCACACTNATNGGAGTAGCGGCGCTNTACCTTCTNNTGATGTCNGAATTCTTGGCGCTCGTNCAGGTTCTTGTTTATGGCGGCGGCGTGGTTCTATTGTTGCTTTTTGGGTTGATGATGACTAATGCTCAAGACGATCCTGTAGTAACCGACGGATCGCAAAAGCCATTTGCGTTTTTGCTGGTATCGCTACTCGTCGGNACGTTTATAACNTTATTNTTGTCAGGGGACTGGGGTAATCCAACAGCACATGTCGTGCCATTTGAGTTATTTGGAGAACGTCTATTCAGAGAGTTCGCACTGCCAATTATCGTTGTGGCTGTGTTGCTTGATGTAGCAATTACTGGTGCCTTGGTCAATGTGCACACCGCAACCGACGACTTGCCTGAGGAGTCTGAATAATGATTCCCATAGAGTATTTTTTAACACTTGGGGCGATTCTTTTCGGTTTAGGCTTATTTGGAGTATTGTCTCGNCGGAGTGCGATTTTGATACTGATGGCTGTCGAATTAATGTTGGCAGGTGTGTCGATAAATTTNATNGCGTTNGCNTCCTATNTAGANACGGACGCNTTTAGNGGNTTGATTTTTGCNCTTTTCGTGATTACGGTGGCNGCGGCCGAAGTTGGTTTGGCNTTGGGGATTGTTCTTCGCTTATTCAGAGAAAGACGAACGTCTAACGTGGATGAAGCAAGTGATATGCGCTGGTAGAGAATAAGAGAATAGTATTCGATTTCGGATGAGNTCGGACGATAATATGAGGAGGAAATTGTGCCGGATATTTCTGTCACAATAGGAATGCAGCAAGCGTGGCTNCTACCGGCAATNCCAGTAGTAGCATTCNTGATTATTTCCTTCTTTAGNAAGCTATTACCCCGNGAGGGAGACTTTTTGGCTGTTATCGGCATGCTCGGTATATTGCTGGTCACGCTGTTCATTATTATTGATTTNCAAGGATTNTTTCATGATGGTGAATTCCATCCAGGCGAAGCAAACGTTTATGCNTTTGATTGGGTACGAATCTCAGCCGACAACTTTTTATTTTTGATTGAATTTTCAACNTATATNGACGCAATCTCTATAGTTATGTTGATTGCGATATCGATTGTTGGTTTGATGGTTGCGATTTATTCAACNGGTTATATGAAGGGNGANGATAGGTACGGTTGGTACTTTGCGGTNCTAAGTCTGTTTGTTGCGGCNATGCTTCTATTAGTGACATCGGGCTCATTAGTTTGGATGTACCTAGCTTGGGAAGGTGTCGGCTTAGCATCTTATTTACTAATTGGGCATTATTGGGANCGTCAATCAGCTGCGGAGGCTGCTAAGAAAGCATTCATAACAACTAGAGTCGGTGACGTAGGGTTACTGATCGGGATTATTTTACTGTGGAAAGCCACTGGTAGTTTTGACGTACAAACNATCATCGCTGCAGCGACATCTGGACAGATAGGTGAAACTTATCTGACAGTAGCTATGCTGGCACTATTTGCTGGAGCTGTAGGTAAAAGTGCTCAATTCCCATTGCACGTGTGGCTACCTGATGCGATGGAGGGACCAACTCCNGCGTCAGCACTTATTCATGCAGCGACGATGGTGGTTGCTGGAGTTTATCTAATCGCGCGGTTCTCACCAGTTTATGAAGTNGTGCTNGTTGCTCGAGATGTGATTCTNTACACTGGNTTATTAACCGCGTTTTTAGCNGCGACCATGGGATTAGTTGCGTCTGATATCAAGCGAGTGTTGGCATTTTCAACAATCTCACAATTGGGCTTTATGTTTGTCGCACTGGGTGTAGGAGCAGTTGGGGCGGCAATGTTTCANGTATTGACNCATGCTTTTTTCAAGGCACTTTTATTTTTGGGATCAGGTTCGGTTATTCACGCGACTGGACGACANGAAGTTGAATATCTGGGCGGATTACGCCACAAGCAACCGATTACTGCCGCGACCTTTATCATTGGCTCGCTTGCTTTGGCGGGGATTCCGATATTTGCTGGTTTTTGGTCGAAAGATGAAATNCTTCATGCGGTTTCTAGTTACGCAAGTCCCTTTGTTTATATNGTGCTAGCTGGAACGGCCTTGCTCACGGCTATTTATACGACACGGCTTGTTCTTCTCACTTTTTTTGGAGATCCTCGAGACAGATCTGCCTTCGATCATGCGCATGAGAGTCCGAGCTCAATGACGTTACCTTTGTTATTACTCGGATTATTGGCAACTGTATCCGGTTTCTTTGTATTTGATGCTGTGGGAAACCTGTTTGGCTTCAGCGGTGGTATTGGCTATCTTGTATATCTACATCACCCCCATATTTTTCACATCGACTGGGCATTTGCAAGCGTTGCCACAGTTTCTTCCCTGGCTGGAGTCATCATTGGTTGGGTTTACTGGCATGGTGGTGCTGAACGAGCTATTAAAGCTCGGACATGGTCGCCGGATCTACATGCCTTACTTGTCAATAGATATTACCTGGATGAGCTCTATCAAGGGATCATTAATAGAGTAATTTTGGGTCTAGCAGGGCTGGTCGCCTGGTTTGATAAAAAGATTGTTAATGAGACTGGGGTCGATGGAGGAGCTCAATTNATTGGATATTTCGGATACCGNTTGAAGTTTCTTCAGACGGGGAAAATNCCAAATTATGCCTTGGGTATTGCTGCCGGNATACTAGTGCTAAGTGTGATGGTATTAGCTCGTGCCTANCGNATTGNGTTATGTAGAAAAAGAACGAACGGAGTTCAGCTAGCATGACAGAAAATGACGGATATTTTCTTATAGCTCTTATTGTACTTCCNTTGTTGAGTGCGGCTGGTTTAATGGTTATTCCNTCGAANGANCGGGCAGTTATTGTTGGACTGACNGCTATTTCCTCGTTAATNATGTTTATTGTTTCTGTATACGTGTTTATGGCATANTCCTTCGANGGATCAACTTTTCAGGGAGTCATGTCTTACCCATGGGTAGAGAATATAGGACTACTTGGAGAGAATGGAATCTCTTTAAAGGTTGGTATNGATGGTGTGACTGCCTCTCTGGTGTTATTGACNGGAATTGTGGTTTTGCCAGGAACTTGGGTTTCTTGGAAAATACAGCATCGACTTAAAGATTTCTTTATTTTGTTTTACATTTTGACCGCTGGCGTTTACGGNGTATTTGTTCTTCTTGATTTATTTTTCTGGTTTCTAGCATACGAGACTGCACTTNTNCCNATGTACNTGTTAATTGCGGTATGGGGNTCTACNCGAAAAGAGTATGGNGCNATGAAGCTNATGATGATGTTGATGGCNGGTTCAATTCCTATTTTTGCTGCNATTTTCGCACTNTTCGCCGAGGTTGGGCTTGGAACATTTGACATGGAAGTGCTACTTGACGCACCAAAGGATGAAGGCTTCCAGAAGATTTTCTTCCCTCTAGTCGTTATTGGCTGTGGCACACTTGGAGCGATGTTCCCGTTTCATTCTTGGTCACCTGACGGGCATGCGGCGGCACCAACTGCGGTCTCAATGGTCCATGCTGGTGTACTTATGAAGGTNGGNGCTTTTGGTATTGTGCGGCTGGGGGCACAGATGATGCCGGAGGGTGCACTTTTTTGGGGCCCAGCCCTTGTCGCCCTCGGTATAACAGCTGCTCTCTATGGTGCTATATCTGCACTCCGCCAGACTGATATGAAGATGTTAATGGGGTTCTCGTCTGTTTCGCATATGGGATATGTGTTTGTTGGATTAGGCACGATGAACGTGATCGGNATGACGGGTGCCGTATTACAAATGACAGCTCACGGTTTGATGACAGCTCTCTTCTTTTTGCTAATCGGAGCNATGTATGACCAGTCGCATAATCGTGATCTTCCTAANTTCAGTGGGTTAGCTAAGCAGATGCCAATTTGGTCTGTNTTNTTCGTGTTTGCGTCACTTGCATCTTTGGGNCTACCGGGTTTATCNGGTTTTATTGCAGAAGTTCACATATTTATTGGTGCATTTAGATCGTATCCGATTGTNGGCGGACTCGCGGTACTCACGGCGGCTATTACTACTACATATTTAATGAGAGCTCTGGCGCAGTCATTTTTCGGGGAGGCCAATCCAAAGTGGGATTCGTTGAATGAAATGACGTGGATTGAACGTTCGGGTGCGGCTGTTNTAGTGGGAGCAATTTTGTTACTTGGCCTTTGGCCCTCACCATGGATTGATCGAATTGCACCGTCACTTAGCCAAATCCCTGGCCTAATGATGTAAGAGGGGAAGTAAGACTGTGACAGATATTTTTGGCCAGACACTTAATCTAGATTATGTTCTTCTGTTGCCTGAGATTGCTTTAGTACTTTCTTCGATGCTTGTCATCGGAATTGATGCCTTCAAGCGGCAGCTAAATATTTCTGCTAACGTGCCTGTCGGACTAGCTTTGGTGGGCTTGGTAGTTGCCTTGGCGCTATCAATTCTACAAGTGAATGTAGATGANGATTTTGCCAGACTTATACAGGTTGATTCATTTACCGGCTTTTTCAGAATTCTATTCATAGCCATTACACTCGTGATAATTGTTGGCTCACATGAGTACATATCNAAATCNGTGTCACATGTGGGTGAGTTTTACGGGNTNCTTTTGTTAGCAACGGTAGGNGCAATGTTAATGGCCTCGGCTAGAGAACTATTAACNGCGTATCTGGCTATTGAATTACTGTCGTTTTCTTTGTATATTGCGGTATCGCTTGCTAAATCTGATCAACGCTCAGGTGAGGCATCTCTTAAGTATGTNCTGCTTGGGGGAGTAGCATCTGCTTCGNTGCTGTATGGNCTCAGTATGATTTATGGAGTAACAGGGGCAACACAGTATCATGAGATAGGGTTAGTTTTGAGTGCGGGTGACACGGGCCTCACTACACCGCTTTTGCTTGGCNTAGTTTTAATTATCGTNGGACTCGGATTCAAGGCATCTGCAGTACCNTTTCATATGTGGACACCTGATGCATATGAAGGTGCGCCAATTCCAGTTACTGCGTTCCTGTCGGCGACTTCAAAGGCTGCAACCATTGCTTTGTTACTTCGTTGGTTTGGNGGGCCACTGTTACCGATTGCGTCTGATTGGCAATTTATACTGAGTGGTTTAGCGGTAGCTACGATGGTTGTGGGTAACCTTGTGGCNTTGCAACAGACAAATATTAAGCGATTACTTGCTTACTCTTCGATNGGCCAAATGGGCTACATGCTAATGGCAATTGTGGCCGTCGGGAGTGGTTATGGTGGCGACGCGACCTCTGCAGTTCTAGTGCACTTGGCCGGCTACATAATCACTAATCTTTTAGTTTTTATCTCGGTTACNCACTTTTTTAATAAGACAGGTCAAGAGGAAATTAATAGTTTTAAGGGACTTGCGCAGTCTAATCCTTATCTNGCACTNATGATTACGGCGGGTTTATTCTCGCTCGCTGGAATGCCACTTCTGGTTGGATTCTTNACGAAGTTTATTTTATTTCAGGCGGTTGTTTCAGCNGGACACNTAGGATTAGTAACTATCGCAGTTGTGGCATCTACAGTTTCTCTNTACTACTACCTCATGGTTATTCGGCAAATGTATTTATATGAGCCAGAGGATGGNACTGANCAGTGGAAACTATCTTCAACCGGATATCTAACCACTNTGACTCTATTCGTGTCGTTGGTAGTGTTTGGCCTNTGGGGTACGCCACTGTATGCCGCGGCGGATGCTGCTGCGAGCATGTTTTAACTCTATTTTTTTACTAGGTAGTGAGTTTACTGACGGACAAGAGACGATGATTTATATGTGATGAAGGGTGNGCAAATGTCGACCAACGAGTGGCCTGACTCGAAATGGATACCTGAAGTAATTATTGATGGACTCTGGAGACTTCGGACTCCCATGACCTCAGATGCTCTTCCCTGGGTGTTTGCTTATTTGTTTAGAACTTCTGACGGCTTAGCGTTATTCGATAGTGGGCATGGAACCCCAAAGGCTCAGGAAGCCTTAAGGACTCAGGTTGAGGGACTTGGTTTCAGCATGGAAGATATACATAGCCTTATGATCTCTCATGCCCATCCTGACCATTTAGGAATGGCCGGCTGGATTAAGGAATTGGCGCCTGATTGTAAGATAATGATGATTGATATCGAAGCTGATTGGTATTCTGACAATGGTCGAGGCAGCGAAAATTGGGTTCAACAAAATAACTTATGGATGATTCGACACGGAGTATCAGAAAGTGAGATTCTAGCTGCTGGTGAGGGATTCAGTAAAAAGACTGGTGCAGCAGATTCTGGCGATAGAGACAGATCGTGGTTCAGCAGCAAGATTAGTCCTGATTTACTACTTAAGGATAATGATTCAATAGAAATTGGAGATTGGTCGTTGCAGGCCGTGTGGACACCTGGACATACTCCGGGTCATCTTTGTGTTTATGTCCAAAACCATGACCTGATTCTCACAGGTGACCATGTGCTTGGTCGGATTACACCAAATGTCTCTATGTCACCTGATGATGAGCACAGTGGTCGAGATCCATTGACTGAATTTTTAGGGTCTTTGGCAAAGATCGGTGAATATACAACGAGTGTTGGTTTGCCAGCACATGAAAAGCTCATTCCTAAATTATCAGATCGGTGTTCCGAATTAATTCAACATCACGCAAACAGATGTGCTGAGGTGATGTCTGGAATTGGTAGTTCGAAGCGAGCATCTGCCAGTGATATCTCATCAAGAGTGACTTGGAACAAGCCATTTGAGGGATTTTCTATTTTTAAGAAGCGAATGGCTTTGGGCGAAACTCTGGCTCATCTACACTATCTCGAGGGGCGAGGCGAAGTGGAAAGCCATGGCGATCAGACAACGGCTATTACCTGGTCATTGACATAACGAAGACTTACTTTTGGTCGAATGTTTTTAGGAATCTGAGAATTTCAGATTTGGTAAGTAAATATATGGCCTCATCATCAGAAGCTATGTCTATAATTTTGTCGAACGCGGGGTGCCGGTATATTCCTACGAGAGTATGTTCCGTGTTTACTACTAGGATACGGCGTTGTTTTGGTTCGCCGACGTATGTGAACATATGGTTGGGATCAGTAGTGAGTGCAGTAGCTAATTTAATCGATGGAGTGGGTTTTGATTTAAGAAGTATTTCGTTTTCGATCCGAAAAGATATTAGATCGGTACGCGTAAGAAGTACCGGATTACCGAATTCGTCCAAATTAATTGATACCAGATTAGGAATAGGCTTCGAATATAATATATCGTTGTTAGGCCGAAGGGCATTACGGTCTAATTTATAGAGACTTAGTAATCCCTCGGAATCAACGGCTAATAGTAAATTTTCTGAGGCTGCGATATCTAGTATTTGGTTAACAGGCATAGTTCTTGGTAATCCAAGTGGTCGTGGTAATCCATCCTCGATAGCTTCATATGAGAAAAATGAGCCGTTTGTATCAAGTATAATCAGCCGATCTCGTAATTCATCCCAGGTGATCGAGAGGGGGCTGTCAGCAGGTGTTCCTTGATATGTATCACCTTGGCGGTATATCACATTTGAATAATCAGTTTTTTCAGGGTTGCTTCTGACTATCCAACCGTTAGATTGATCGATGGACCAAAGTCGTCCTCCACCCAGTACAACTCTTGTCATTTGATTAGATACGTCGTCAGCTGTATTGAATGTGGTCAGTGTTTGTAATGAGGTCACTTCCTCTGAAATCGTTAGTGTATTGAGCCGCTGGCGGACTTCGTCTTCGAGTTGTCTAAGTTCCTTACTGTTAGGTGTAATAGATAGCCCAGTTCTAATCTGAACGAGTGCTGAAGTTAAATATGATTCAGTTTCATCGAGTGCATTTGATTTATCTGAATTAATTATCGCTTCCCTAGAGAAAGTCTGAATTTCTAATATCACGTCGTCATGTTGATTCCAAAAGTCGATACGACCAGCACCATACATGTTTGCAAGCAGAGGTAATGATCCGATAAAAACAACGAGAGAGATAAAGACAGTCTTCCAGTTTTTCTTGGTGCTTCTAATTGGTCGTCTGAACAAGGTTTTGAGCTTAATTAATTTTGACGGGGAGGTTAATTCGCCGGTGGTCACAAAATCGTTAGGTGACCTCTCGAGTGAGTCCTGCTTGTGTTCAGATTGATTACTTTGCCAAGTGAGGAAGACAGCTGAAGCGTGTGGAATCTCTCGTACGTAATCAACTATATTTGCCCATGTGGTTTCTACACTATTTCTAGTAGTCAAGATTTCTTCGAGAGTTTCATCAAAGCGGGTGGTGGAAGTCGTGAGTACTAGTTCTTGATCTTTCAGGTTGGTGTTGAAAAAGCGGACGGCAGCGGGAGTGTTAGTCGCACCGATTGGAGCAGTCGCCGCATGACCATCAGTTGTTAGAGAAAATAACTCATTGCCATCTCGAAGAAAACAGTGTGTAGTACCTACAAGACCAATAATTGCTTGATCTTCAAGAATTTCAATACAGGCGATCGCGACGACTGGCTTATCTTCAAATCTTTTATTTTGCGTGTTGATTGTGAGGCGATGCTGTATGTTCTGGATCGCCGTTTCAATTGCGAATGTGCGACTTCTATTTTGGTCTATGAGCGACTGTTGCAGTTCAGTTATTAATAATTGGGCTATTTCATCAGACTGAGTAATTGCTTCAGCGGTTAAGGGTTCCACGAGAACTACTATTGTTGCGTTATTAGCGGCGGGGACTTTTCGAATTATTACTGCAGAATCTCTTTCCACTTGGTTGGAAAGGATAGGAAATTGTTGTATCCAAAGGGTCAAGTGACACTCTCACTTCTTTTTTAATGATCCTGTTTCTAAGTATTGCTGCAGTAGTTGCAATACATAGCTATATTTAAATTTATGACAGATAATAATTCCAGTTCTGATACGTCAATAATACAGGCAACAAGCGAGGTGCTTCTCCAGAGGACCGCTGAAAGTTTATCTGAGTTATTGGAAGAGTTAGTTAAAAAATTCGATCCTTTCCCATCGTATCCGGGAGCATTTTTTGCGTATGGAATTGAAATTGATGCTCCCAAAATGATTGCTGCTGATTTAGGCTGTGTCATTCTGGGAAATGACGGAGGCTTATATGAATTCCAGATTGGTCTTGATAGCGAACAAATTGCAGCTGGTGCCGATCCGATGAGCACGCGCGAAGAGTCTCTCATACCACTTGATCTACCTGATATCGAATATATTCCGTTAGCCTATGAAGCAATTAGGATTGCTACGTTACGGCTTGAGCAGACCAGTTAAGCTGCAGCTCTGTTAATTGATGACTACCCGTTTACCATCTGTTCTGGCATGATATGTGGCCTCAACAACTTTCATGTATTCCAGTCCGTCCTGAAAATTCGTCAGTATTACTGGGGCATTACTACGAATTGATTCCACAAAATCAGATTCTACCTGCCAGCCGAATACTGATCGGTCATCATGTGGGTAGGGACTAGGAGTGCCGCCCAGAGCGGCGAAACTAAGTGCATCTTCTGCAAATGACCATGCTAATGTGCCTTTGGAACCGAACAGAGTGGCGCCGTTCGGTGATGTAGGAGTACCTGCAACGGTTGAAAGGTTATAGATGACCCGTGCTCCATTATTTTGTCGTGCAACCACCGACAGGCTATCGGGGATATCGACCTCAATCATCTCTCCTGTATCGGTGTTCAATTTTTTGGAAATAAATGTCTGACCGTCAGCGATTAATTCTTTTGTGGGGCCTAACCACCTATGAATCATCTCGACCGTGATTCCGTACATCATGATATTCATTCCACTTAGTTCAGTCTGGTCACGCCAATGCAGTTCGGGACTAGGTGCCAAGTTTTGACCGTTTAGTACTGATATATGGACTTCGCGGACTGTACCAAGCTCACCCGATTCACCTTCGTCGACAAGCCTTTTTATTGTTCGCCAAGACTTGAAATCCATCGGTGCAGGAACGATCTGACTCACTAGGTCAGGATGCGCTTCCGAACTTTTAAGCATGTCAGCAGCCTCTGAAGCATTCATTGCCATGCGGGCTTCAACTAACACATGCTTTCCTGCTTCGAGTGCTGCAATGGTGTACTCTCTATGTTTGTTGGGCCACGTGCCGATGCAGACTGCGTCAACGTCAGATGAGCCTATCACCTGGTAAGGGTCTCCGGAGGTTTCCACTTCAAGGTTAAATTCAGCTGCGAACGCGCTCGCGCTTTCATTACTTCTGTTAGCTATCGCCACAATCTCCACATCTGCAATCTTCTGAAATTCTGGAAGATGTCTTACTCGCGTATTACCGCCGGCGCCGATTAATCCTATTCGAATCGTCTCACCCATGCTATAAACCTCCACTGCCCCGAGATGATATCTCAACGAGGCGTAACAGTGTGTATGCGACATTAAATGCCAACAGTAGCGTCGTGCGTTATTCTTTCAAAACTAATGGTAGGTATTAGATAAAACGATCAGAGTGAATACGGCTTGCAAAGCTAGGAGTTGAAATATGAATGAAGTAGAAGTGCTTAGAAGTGGGCTGACTAGTATGCATGGAATGCTGGATAAAGCAGTTCAGGAAATGAGCCTCGAGCAATGGAATTATTGGCCAGAGCAAGGCGGTGTAAGTGCCTTTTTTTCGCTCTGGCACTATGTACGCACAGAGGATAATATTGTGCAATTTGTGATACAGGGAAAGAGTACCTCATGGCTTGATGGTGGCTTTGATACTGAATTCGGTTTACATAGAACGGCCCAGGGTACTGGAATGACCCACGAGCAGGCCATGGCGGTTCAAATGGTGGATACCTCTCGCTGGCTTGAGTACCAGAGAGAAGTATGGGCTGCGACGGATACATATCTTCAGAGTATTAATGTCGCTGATCTCCATTCGACAGAAGTAACTATAAAACCAGTTCCTCCAATGTCTCTATGGCAGGGATTGTTTGGGATGTGCTTAACTCATGGTTATAGGCATGTCGGTGAGATTGAGCATGCCCGAGGTTTAGTAGGTCTAGGCGGATTAGCGATATAGCTTATTTAAAAAAGTCATCAATCCGAGTACACTAGGGCCGACCTCAAAGGTCACGTGAGGGCAAAGGCTTTTCACATATAGGAGGAATTATGGGTGCACTTGAATCGATGAGAGTTTTGGATATGACCCAATACGAGGCGGGTACGTCTTGTACCCAAGCTTTAGGTTTTATGGGCGCAACTGTCACTAAAATCGAACGACCTGGNACAGGTGATCCCGGNCGTGGGGTTGCACGTGGCACTGATAATGCACCCTACTTTCTCAATTGGAATTCTAATAAGCGCAGTATTGCCCTAGATTTACAGAAGCCTGAGGGTCGTGACTTATTTTTACAGATGGTTTCTCATTACGATGTTTTTGTCGAGAATTATGGTCCGGGAGTGATAGAAAAACTTGATATCGGCTATGACGTGATGAAGAAAATTAANCCAGGGATCATATACGCGCGGCTCAAGGGGTTTGGATTATCTGGCCCATATTCGGACTATAAATCGTACGATATGATCGCTCAAGCTGCGGGTGGTGCTTTTTCAGTTACGGGAGAGGCAGATGGACCTCCGCTGCGACCGGGATANTGNGTNGGCGATAGTGGNACTGGAATGCAGCTNGCTTTTGCNATTACGGCTGCATTTGTGCACAAGCAANAGACTGGTGAGGGTCAGGAGATTGAGATTTCCATGCAGGAAGCCCTGACNTACTACATGCGAACACCTATTGCCAACGGATCGAACTGGGGTCAATCAGTCTCTCCAAGGAATGGTAATCGTGCGGTAGTGCCGACGGATCTTTTCCCATGCAAGCCTTTTGGACCAAATGATTGGGTGTATGTTATGGCTCAGACTTCAAGAATGTGGGATACATTTTGTGCAGTTTTGGGGCGGACCGACTTTTTAACTGATGAGCGTTGGAAAGATGTCGAAAGTAGGCGNCAGAACGGCGATTCTTTGTACGAAGAGATCTGTAAGTGGACTCGTGAGCGAACCAAGCATGAAGTGATGAGTGAATTAGGAGCAGCAGGTGTTCCTTGTTCGGCTGTTATGGATACGGTGGACTTATTTAACGANCCGCATCTTGTGTCACGNGATTTTATAAAAACAGTGTCTCATCCGACCGAGGGAGATTTGAAGTTNCTTGGTTTTGCACCNCTCATGTCAGAACACGAGGTNGATTATAGGCCAGCACCGTTGTTAGGCGAGCATACAAAGGAAATANTGAATGAAGACCTTGACTTGGGTTCNGACGCTGTTGATCAGTTAATTGCTGAGGGTGTGGTGAATCAGTCACCTATCGATCAAACGGTTATCCCAAAAGGGAGCGCTCCTAAATCATAAATTAGATATCTAAATTATCAGGNTTGATGTTGTAAAGATTTCTCACATTTTCCCAGACCATTTGGTTTTTGTCTTGGTCCGATACATCTTTCATAATCCTATCTAGGACCTCCATGGAGTTTGGCCATATGGAATCATGGTGTGGGTAATCATTTCCCCACAACAGGTTTTCTGGGCCTAGATAATCTAGCGTTCGTAGACCTATATCATCATCTTCGAAGGTAATCATGAAGTTCCGTTTGAAATATTCGCTTGGTAATAAGGAGAGATCGGGCGACGCTGCCGTTCTCGACCTGTAGAACGCATGATCCCAGCGCTGCAGCGTATGTGCTAGCCATCCGGTTTCCCATTCAGCCACTACAAANTTTAGTTTTGGGTGTCTTTCGACAACTCCAGACGTAACGATGTTACTGACAGAATTCCATATAGCTGCATGCGAAAGTGTATAGGCAACAATAGGATCCCAGTGNTGAGGNAAGCCCATGGGCCAATCTGATCCNCTAAATATATGCATTGTCAGTGGNAGACCCGCTTCTTCAGCAGCGGNCCAAAATGGTTCATAATACGGGTCGCTATATGGTCGTTCAAGAGGTGCCGTACATGGTATCGCTACNCCTTTCACTCCTAACTTGCTAATTCGTTCTAGCTCAGCAATTGCCAAGTCAACATCCCGAAGTGGCACACAGCCAACTCCGATCAGTCGATCTGGATTAGGACTGCAGTAGTTTACGATCCAGTCGTTATAGTTTTGGAAGACGGCGTTAGTTACTTCGGTATCTTCGATAGAGTAGGTAAGNAGATTGATACTTGGNTACATAACTTCCCCAACTACTCCGTCAACAGTTTGCTCATCAAGTCTCGCGACGGGGTCTTGAACTCCGGGATTCATCCCGTCCCANCCAAGCTTTATTCGTTCGTGAGTTTCGGGATCGTCCAGACTATGTCCTGCAATTCCCCATCGACCAACCGGAACAAGTCGATCGAGCGCGGGCCAGGCTATCCACACACCCTCCCTATCTTTCCAGCCNTTAACAGGCCGGGGAGCTCGGTCACCGAATCGCTCAATAAGCCCATTAAATACTTCAGGCGGTTCGACTACATGAGAGTCNCATGAATAATATATTGTCATAAAAAAACNTTCTTGCTTAGTCGCCCTACTTTTACCGAGTAGTGTATTAGATGATGTCAAGTATTTTNTATTNACTTNATCTNGTGCTTTGTAAGAAGTTCGGCAAGATGATTNAAGTCATTGGCAATAAAATCGAAGGGAAGATCTGGTTTCAGCACTTTTGCGTTATCAGTGCCGTATTCATCCGGTCGAAATATGTACGCAGTGCTGAATCCAACGGCCTGTGCTGCAAGCAAATCTCCCTCGTGGGCTGCGACGAGCATGACTTCGNCAGTATCGAGTCCCAGAAGATTGGCTGCNTTTTTGTAACACTCGGGATTTGGTTTGAAGGCCCCAGTGATTTCAGCCGATAAGATCACATCCCATCGTAAATTTGAATGTTTTGCCATNTTTGTTAGCAGAGANATATTGCCGTTTGAGAGTGTGCTAACGATAAAGTTACTTCGTAAAGCTTCTAGTCCTGCGACTGAGTCTGGCCAGGGTTGTAGTCGATGCCAGACCNTATTGAGATGGTCAACGGCGGCNAGATTATTTTTAACGTCGAACTCAACTTCCTCAAGTAATATATTTAGCATTCGAAGNTGAAGAGCGTCNGCCGATTGAAAAGGGAGTGAACCTTCTTGTACGAGCCGCATACCTCCCATGTAACCNTCAATACGCCATCGNTCCGCAAACTCAGACCAATCAGTCTCTATTTCTTGTTCNNAACCAAACAACTCAAGCTCTCTGATAACTGTGGTTCGCCAGTCTACAACGGTTCCAAAGACATCAAAGCANAGNGCNTTTATTTGGCCCAATTTACTATTTTCGCTCATAATTTACTCTTTTCAACGAATACTTACTGTGAAAGTTATTAGATGCGCCGCTCTCGTCGACTTGCATAGTCTATTTGATCTTTTCGGTTTATCAAATTTGAAATAATTAGATGAATTAACCCAATGACGAAGGCGGCACAAATAGCAGTCCAAAATCCATNAACNTGGAAATTTAAGCCGATTGTGGTGGCAAGCGTTGAAGTNATCAGCAACATCACCGCATCGATAATGATGATGGTGAGTCCAAAGGTNAGAAGAATCAGGCAGAANGAGAATGTGATAAAAATTGGTCNAACTACTAAGTATGNCANCGCCAATATTGCTGATCCGGCGACTAANGATCCGATACCTTCTATTTGGACATTGTCTAATAGCGCATTGGACGCCCACANCCCAACCAATAGTGAACAAAATCTCGTCACGAGGCTTCGACCACTGTATTGGTTGTTGCTGTTGGTCCCGAGCCTAAAAAGACGAAACTGTCTACTTTGTTGGCTCATGGGTTAGTGCTCTAAGGTGGTTAGTCCTAGACNGTTTATCGACTAGATGCCAGTCCAGTTCGGNGTCCGCTTTTCACTAAACGCAATTGGCCCCTCCTTTTGATCTGGTGAGGTGTTGTGCCGATTNAGCCAGTAAAACGATCGACTCATCGCTGATTCCAAGGGTATTTCTAGTCCTTCCATAGACCCTTGCTTTGATCCTCGAACTGAAAGCGGTGCGCACTCTAGTATCTCATTTGCCCAACGTTCTGCGGCAGCCATTAGGTCATCATGTGGAACTACTTCGTTGACGAATCCATATTCTTTTGCAGTCTGTGCATCAAGATTTCGTCCGGTAAGTATCATGCCCATTGCTAATTTAAGAGGTATNTGTCTCGGAAGNCTGTGNATACCACCTGCTCCAGCGTATANTCCGACTCGTGGTTCAGGNAGTCCAAATCGAGCCTGGTCAGACGCAATTATTATGTCCGATGCCAATGCCATTTCAAAGCCGCCGCCCATAGCCCATCCGTTGACAGCCGCTATTACCGGCTTATGCATATCAAATCGACTTGTTATGCCGCCAAAGCCACCCTGTCGAGGTACTATCCCCGGTTCAAGCCTACCAACTCCAGCTGCTTGGGCTTTAAGATCGTTGCCTGCGGAAAAGGAGCGGGAACCTGCTCCGGTTAATATGGCCACCCATAAATTGTCATCTGCCGCAAAATCATCCCACAACTCTGCTATTTCATGTGATGCCGCAGGATGAAGCGCATTCATTACTTCTGGTCGATTAATCGTTATCGTTGCCACATGACCATTTTTTTCATACAACGCATAGTCGGTCGTCGGTGTTGCCATATTANTCCCCTTTTCTTTTGTCCAGCCACAGCTTAAGGCATATGGCATTTTTGATCAGTTAATTTATCNATCGCGTTTTTTGTTTCTTTCTGGCACTTCCTGGNGCATCAAGCCTTACTGCACAGGCCTTGTATTCAGGGATGCCGCTTGGTAAGTCAAGTGCATCGTTCGTTAGTATATTTGCGGCTACTCCTTCAAGCGCAACAAACGGTACAAAGAGGTCTCCACGTTGCATTCGATCTACGACATGCACTCTCGCAATAATTTCGCCCCGTCTCGAACTAATTTGAATATCCTGACCATCTGNAATATTCATTTCNCCTGCGTCCGCTGGATTTATATCCACCGTGACTACCGGTACTTTTTTCATGAGGTTGGCTACCTCACGCGTTATAGCGCCGGTATGCCAATGGTAAAGCGATCTCCCAGTAATCAGTGTGAAGGGGTATCGNCGACTAGGTAGTTCAGCCGCTGAGGCAGTCTGAACTACGGGCATAAATAATCCTCGNCCTCGCGGGAAATNTTCATCGAATAATATCTTCGTNCCAGGGTGTGTATCATCTGGGCAAGGCCACTGAATGCCTCCCTCTTCATTGAGTCTCGAGTGTGAGAGGCCGGATATTATCGGCGTGAGTCCCGCCATCTCATCGAATATTTCTGAAGAATCAGTATAGGTGAATTGATGGACAGGTCTTTCAAGTCGTTCCAGAACTCGGCGAGCTATATCGGTGGTTATTTCCCAATCATTTCTTGAGTCCCCAACATGTTTCATGAATGGACGAATCAATTGGACTCTCCGTTCTGAGTTTGTGAAAGTTCCTGACTTTTCGGCGAANGACACTGCCGGCAGTACGACATCTGCGATTTCCGCAGTTTCGTGCATAAATATATCTTGAACCACTAGGAAGTCAAGACGATTGAATGCTTCACGAGCGTGGACCAAATATGGGTCAGAAACGAGAGGGTTTTCTCCCACAATGTACATTGTAGTGAGTTCATTGCTCANCATTTTTTCGATCATTAGCGTTGATTGCAGCCCTGGGTTATGAGGAATTTCTGTCTCCCACGCCGTTTCCCATTTACCATGTGTTTCTCCGCCAACAGGNTCATAGCCTGGGAATATATTTGGTAAGCAGCCAGAATCTGAGCAGCCTTGCACATTATTTTGCCCTCGGAGAGGTGAAATACCGTTGCCTGATTTTCCTACTTGACCGCTGCTCAGTGCCAGATTGATGAGCGAACGAGCATTATCTGAGCCATTGGTATGTTGTGTAATACCCATTCCCCAAATGAGGCATGAGCCGCGTTCGGTTCCGTTATTGCTTGGTCTAGGTTGTGCGTATAGGCGAGCTGCTTCTCTAATATCAGATGCAGGGACGCCTGTTATTTTTTCAGCTTGTGATAAGTCAGTTCCATCGATGATTTCTTTCCATTCGTCGAAGCCTTCGGTTCGATTATGGATNAAGTCTTGATTTTCTAAGCCCTCATCAAGAATAACTTTCGCCATTGCATTGAAAAGAGTTACGTCTGTTCCAGGTCGAGGCTGCAAATGAATTTCTGCAACATCACAGAGGTCAATACGGATCGGATTCACTACNATTAGGGCTGCGTTGTTAGTCTCTATGTTTCGGCGAATTCGAGACGCAACAACNGGATGATTTCGTCCGGTATCACTTCCGACTACTAGCAAAGTACCGGCATTTTCGTAATCTTCATATGAGTTAGACGTAGCCCCAGATCCTATNTGTTCCATCAACGCTACAACGGAGGGTGCATGGCAAAGACGGGAGCAGTGATCGATAGAATTCGTTCCCATCACCGACCGTACGAACTTTTGCATAACGTAACCATCTTCATTGGTGGCTTTAGCTGAGGCAATCCCTCCAAATTTCTGTGTGGGTGATTTCGTATTAACTGAGACTACACTGGCAAATTTATCTGCCACGAGATTGAGAGCATCATCCCAAGAAGCTGGCTCAAGCTTGCCATTTTTTCTGACTAATGGCTGAGTTAGACGTTCCTTTGAGGTGACGTAATCCAAACCAAATCGGCCCTTCACACAGGTCATACCGAGCGAAGAATCATTTTCAGGAACTCCGTCTACCCATACGATGTTTTCTTTNTCGGTGTGTACTCGCAATCCACAGCCGACGCCACAATANGGACATGTGGTTTCAGTTACGGTGGTATCTACTGCNGTCTTATATTGTTTCGNTAGATCTGTTGTGTTGCTACCTGAACTTATTATTGGAAGAGCCATTGCGACTCCGTTGGCACGTGGCGCATGTTTTGTAATTGGCAGTAAAGCACCAGTAGGGCATTGCGACACACATTGTCCACAAGAGGTGCAAGTAGAGTCCTCCCAGTCAGAGTCAAATGCGGATCCTATTACACTGTTTTGCCCTCGACCGTTAATACCGATTGCTCCGATATGCTGGGTTTTTTGGCAGGCATCGATACATCTTCCGCACAATATACAATCAGCCATCGAAAGTGAAAAGAAGGGATTAGTATGGTCTTCTGAGACNCGNGGCATGGGTGCGAACGTAGACTCCGCNAAGAGATGTTTCTCTGCATGTAAGGCNGCTAAGCCCTTTCCTTTGCCGTCGGAGGACATACCAAGTGTTAAGTCTAAAACACCAGTTCGTATTCGCTGAGATTTAGGGCTATCCGTCATAATATTTTGGGAGTCAGTAGCGGGGGTGTGACAGGCTGCGACAAGTCTCGGCGAACCATCTATCTCAATTAAGCACGTTCTACACGCACCTAGGGGTGAGCGTGATTCCGGCTTGCAAAGATGTGGNAANTCAACATTGGAGGCTAAAACAGCGTCCAGAATAGTCGAGCCATCCGGCACTTCGACCGCGTCACCATTAACTTGTAGATTAATCGTCATATATCTGTCTGAGTCCCCTAATGTCCCGTGTGGTTATGTCATTTTATAGGTCAAGCTTAACAAAATCCCAAAAAAACAGGCACGTTGCAGAATTTCTTTNCGAATCCGGTTATATTAGTCTACAAAATATAGAAGAATAGAGGTTTAAATGTCAGCAAAACCAGAAAAACTAGAAGGCGAACCTTTTTATCGAATCGACGTTGGCGAGGCTAAACGGATGATTGACGAACAGGACGTCCAGGTGATTGATGCTCGTGAGATTGACGAGCACGCGGATGGACATGTTCCAGGGTCCGTNAGGATTCAGCATATGGCAGTGTTGAGCAATGCCGATAAGCTGGCAAAAGATAAGCCAATTTTATTTATTTGTAGGAGTGGCCAGCGGTCAGCTGTAGCTGCAGAGTTTGCTGCTTCTCTTGGTCTGGATGATCTTTACAATGTTGANGGGGGCCATCAGGCTTGGGCTGAAGCTGGTTATCCCATGGAGACCTAGTTTCGATTAGTTCCACCAAATCGCGTCGCCTGCAAAAAATTCAGTTGTTTTTTGATTTTTGTTTTTGCCTCTTGTAAAAGACTATTTGCTACNGGCAATCTTTGTTCGCCGNCATATGTAGANAATAAGTCCTGTCGAAGCAGATCNTGCGCATANCCTTCTGTTATCGCGCCAACNTGATTACAAAACTTGTGAACGGNTGGGCNCGTGTCTGGNNTTTTTCTCCACGAGCTTGCAAGAGCATCTCGCATTGCTAGGACCTCTAGATATGACTCCCAAATCATGTTAAAGAGGGTGTTTGAAGGAATCGTATTTTGGGATTTATTTTGTTCTGAGTCATTCGGAAGATCAAAGGATACGTTAGCTTGGGGATAAGGCTTGTGAGTAAGTGTCGTATTTATCTGGAATCTTTTATCACCGTAACCTGTAAGCAAAATTCTATTGTTNCTGGTAGGAACGATTTCACGAATTTTTACGGTNGTACCCACGCCATGCGGTATTGCTTCGNCGCCAACNTCTTTGCCAGAGTCAATTANCACGACACCGAATTTTTCATCATATTCGGTACAGTAACTTAGCATTTCCTTATAACGGTCTTCGAAGATTTGTAGAACTATTTCCTGTCCAGGAAATAGAACTTTTTCTAAAGGCATTAACGGGAGATTTTTATCAGGCATTATTTTGATGTGGTTAATTCATGTCCTATCGAAGAATGGGATATACGNACTNNANNAAGNTANACACTCACCGGAGACTTATTTTTTGTTATTTCAAAGCTAAAGTCAGTGGAGTNCTCAGTNTCATCTATATCGATGTTAACTGTGTCACCGCTGTCTAGTTCCCCTGCTAGCATAGCGCGAGCAAGGATATTTTCAATTCTTCTCTCGATAAGTCGTTTTAACGGNCGAGCTCCAAATTGAGGATCGTATCCTTCCTTAGCGAGTAGGGCCATGGCTTTTTCAGAGATATTCAACACAATTTGCTGCGTGCCTATTCGTGCCGCAATTTGTTGTACTTCAAGATTTGCTACGTCGGCAATCTCTTTTTCATTTAACGGTTCGAAAACAACTATTTCGTCGAGNCGATTGAGGAATTCCGGTCGAAATGTTTGCTTGAGNGATGATTCAATNCGNTTTTCTTGTGCATTAGCCTCATCTGTNGATTGCGATCGAATAAATCCGACAGGTTCNCGTTTGGCATCGACNCCCAAATTACTGGTAAGAATAATTATGGTATTGCTAAAATCTACGGTTCGTCCATGTGAGTCGGTGAGGCGCCCATCATCCATTATTTGGAGAAGCGTGTTAAATATGTCNGGATGAGCCTTTTCGATCTCATCNAAGAGGATGACTTGGTATGGGCGTCGACGAATTTGCTCAGTAAGCTCTCCGGCTTGGTCGTATCCGACGTATCCTGGTGGTGCTCCGATTAGNCTTGATGCCGTATGNTTTTCACTGTATTCGGACATGTCAAGGCGAATGATTGCATCCTGGTCNTCAAATAAATATTCTGCGAGGGCTTGNGCTAGATAAGTTTTTCCAACACCAGTTGGTCCCACAAAAATAAACGATCCGATTGGTCTTCGTGGGTCCTTNAGGCCAGATCTAGCTCTGCGAATAGCATCCGAGAGTGAACTGATAGCTCGTTCCTGTCCGACNATTCTTTCGTGNAGAAANTCNTCCATTCTAAGTAATTTAGANGCCTCTGCTTCGAGCATTTGAGCNACGGGGATACCTGTCATTTGAGCGATTAAGCGNGCAATATCTTCTTTCGTCACTTCACTATTTGGNCTATTTTCAGATTGCCAGTCNTGAACACAATCCTCATATTTAGCTTGAATATGTAATAACTGTTGNTTGATCTTTGCTGCTTCTTCAAAATCTTTTTTCTCTGCAGCTAGATCGAGTCTTGCAGATGCATCATCTACCTCTCTTTTGAGTTCTCTAATTGCTGGCGCCATTGATTCATTTTCGATGACNTGGCGTGATGATGCCTCATCAATAAGGTCTATTGCCTTATCGGGTAAGTGTCGGTCAGTAATATATCGTGACGATAGATTTACAGCAGCGTCNATAGCCTCATTAGTGATGGATATTCCATGGTGTTCTTCGTAACTAGGTCGCAATCCTTGGAGAATTGCTGTCGCATCTTCTACTGATGGTTCATCAACATACACAGGTGAAAATCGTCTCTCTAGNGCCGGATCAGATTCAATTGATGTCCTGTACTCATCAAGCGTGGTTGCACCGATGACATGTAGTTCCCCTCGAGCGAGGGCTGGTTTCATCATATTTGAGGCATCGAGCGCGCCATCNGCACCCCCNGCTCCCACNACAGTATGNAATTCATCTATGAAGAGTAAAACCTCACCTTGGGANCTCTTGACCTCTTGCATTACGGCTTGCAGACGCTCTTCGAATTCACCTCGAAACTTTGACCCGGCTAGAAGTGCTCCCATGTCGAGAGCCATTACGCGCCGATCCTTGAGNCGCTCAGGAACGTCGTCATCAACGATTCTTTGTGCGAGACCCTCTGCNATTGCAGTTTTTCCTACGCCNGCTTCTCCAATGATGACGGGGTTATTTTTTGTTCTCCGATTAAGAATTTGCATTACCCTGCTGATTTCACCATCTCTTCCTATCACGGGATCGAGCATGCCNTGCTTCGCAAATTCAGTCAGGTCNCGAGCAAACTTGGTTAGCGCTTGATAAGTTGATTCAGCGGTNGGNGAATCAACTCGAGCNGAGCCACGAACACTTTGTAGCGCCCGATAAAGTCGTTCCTTGCTTACCTGAAATTCCTCCATTACNTTTGCTGATTCGCCGTCNGTCGCNTCAACAACTGCTAAAAGCAGGTGTTCGACTCCAACGTATTCGTCTTTTAGTCGATTAGCTTCAGCNTTCGCACGTTCCAACATTTCGACGATTCGCGGCGTGGTGTAAATTTGAACTACTTCATTCCCGAGTTTTGGACCATTCTTTAATTTTTCTTGTAGCGAGCGTAACATCGCGTCACTGTCGACTTGTGCTGCCGCNAAGATATCTCGCGCAAGNCCATTTGGTAGAGCAAGAAGAGCAAAAAGGACGTGCTCAACGTCCCACTGAGAATGGCGCTCATCTCTAACTAATTGTTGTGAGGCAGATATNACCTCTTGAGCTTGTTCAGTGAATCGGTCATTTCGCATCATGATATAGCCTTTCTGCAANTCTGATTAAGAAAATCNTAGAAAAAAATCGGCACCATATTCTTTTTCAGTTNTGTGAGTGCCNCCTGGATCNCNATTAATTTCTGCTAGTTGTTNGCGTAAGGATTCAACATCTTTCGTCANANCATTATTAGTCTCTTCAAGTTGTTTTATTTGTCTATGCAGACGCATCATGATTTCAACACCCGCCAAGTTGAGCCCGAGATCTGTAGTCCAACTCACAATTTGTCCCAATTGATCAATATCACGCGTCGAAAATAATCTGGTATTACCAATNGANCGGGCNGGTTGCACTAACCCTAGACGTTCNTACGATCGAATNGTCTGCTGATGAATCCCTATTATTTTTGCGACAACNGAAATTTGGAACAGTGGCTCATCTTGTGGGATAGACGTCAANTTAGGCCTCCTGTCCAGATTCTTCAAGTGCTCGAAGCTGTTCNTACAACGTCTTTTGTNCTCCTGATAATTCATTGGGGATTCGTATTCGGATGGTTCCAATCAGGTCTCCAAATCCNCCGTCGNTTTTAGGCAT
Organism: Chloroflexota bacterium; assembly: GCA_002701625.1. The sequence continues at coordinate 1,406 of NZWK01000046.1, read as the reverse complement.
TCCCTGTCCTACGAGTCGGATTTTCGCGCCGCCCTGAGAAGATGCAGGAATACTCACCTCTAACGTCGTCGACTTGATACTTGTTACNGAAAGGGAACTCCCTAGTGCNGCATCAGAAGGCGTGATTAAGAGATCNACCTCTAGGTCATCNTCATTGCGAGTGAATATAGGATGCGGCGTNACAATCGTTTTTATATATAAATCACCCGGATTTCCACCATTTCGACCGTCTTGTCCTCTTCTTGGTATTCTGATTCGCTGATTNTTTTTTACGCCAGCCGGAATTTTTACTTCGATTTGTGAACCAGGGTATTTTCCAACNTGNGCTGTGACTGTTTTTGCAATTCCCCTATACGACTCCTCGAGTGATATTTCTATGTNTTGNTCAGTGTCNGATCCTTTTTGNGCTTGTGGTCTTCGATTGAATGCACCTCCCAAACCACCAAATATGGATTCAAATCCTGATGACTGGCTGCTGCGCCCGCCAAACATNTCTCCGAAGTCAAATACAACATTGTCATTATCAAATCCAGGCCCACCTGCTGGTCGTGCATGCCCGAATCGATCNTATTGAGCTTTTTTGTCAGAATCAGAGAGAATTTGATAGGCATCGTTAATTGTTTTGAATTTTTCGGCTGCTGCNGTGTCCCCGGCATTNACATCAGGGTGATATTCACGGGCGAGCTTCCGATAGGCAGATCNNATTTCTTTTTCAGAAGAGGTTCTTTTTATACCTAAAGTTNGATACGGATCAGCTTGCACTTATCTTTACNTTCNAAATNTTAATTTATTGTATCNNNTNATATGTTAACTNNAAANANANANNTGATATAACNTGAGTTGNNAGTNACTAAGATTATNTGANTTGATNNNNATNGNTGTTACNTTANCANNAGNCGGATTNGGCTGAGGGNTTTTCTTAGTTATTTGGATATTCAGTTTGTCGGAGGTGNAATTAGACTTAGCTAGGNCGTGAGAGGAAATTNGGATTAGATTCAATCGAGTANANATATACNGATCCTGCTGTTAAGGCATCACTATTTTGGTTGATAAATCGATTTCGACGTTGTTCTAATCGAGAAAGTAGAAGCATCGCTCTTCGAGTGTCAGAGGCTATGCGAGCCGGTTCCATATGTCGTACTCGATATTTTGAAAGCCAGTAAAGGAAGTGTTCATAATCTCCGCGAGTGGCATTTTCTGGGAGGAGCATTCCAGACGCGCCTCGATAATGCGATTTGAGCTTTTTAAAAGGTTCACCATAAACTTCTTTAAACGCTTGTTCATCGGGATATGGTCTTTCAATTGCTTCGAATATGGAGGCATTTTTTACTAGTTTTTCTTCTGCGGCTGCTAAGACTAGTTGCTCTACGATTACCCCATATTGGTAGTTTAAGAATGCTCGATAT
>NZWK01000045.1 GCA_002701625.1 Chloroflexota bacterium | reverse complement strand
AACTTGCAGAATGGAATCTTGGTGAGTCAATTGTTCTCGAGGCCAGCGAGCACCATTATCTGGGGCTACCGTCCGTGCATAGAGCGGTTTATACCCTAGCTGGCGGCAGCGCACTCACAAGATTCGAGAATGACGAGCTGGACGTTGCTTATATTAGTATCAATGACATTGATCGGGCTCGAGACCCCTCTTCAAGTTTGTACAAGTATTATCAAGCTACTCCCTCAATGTCGGTCTCATATATTGCTTTTAATGTGACGCAGGCACCTTTTGATGACGTTCACATTCGCCGAGCAATGGCAATGGCCATAGACCGAAAAACTATTGCGGAGGTCACTTTTAATGGAATGACATTACCTGCGACGGGGATCCTTCCCCCTGGGGTTTTTGGCTATACGGAGACTGACAAGACATTGCCGTATGATCCTGAGGCCGCAAAAGCCGAATTCGCAAAAAGTCGATATTCGAATTCAAGTATGCCACCCATCGTCTATACGGAAACTGGTGGCGGTGCGTCTGCGGGATTGGATACCCAAGCATTTATTGAACAGTGGCGACAGGTATTGGGACTTGAAATAGAAGTACGGCAGGCAGATTGGGCCAGTTTTCTGGATTTAATTGACTCGAATTCAGCTCAGATGTGGGGCATCGGATGGTCTATGGACTATCCGGACCCGGAAAATATACTGGATATCAAACTGCACGGAGAGAGTCGAGAAAATAACACTTTGTTTTCTTCGCCGGAGATTAACGAACTGTTGGAAAAGGCCAGAACTAATTTCTCAGTCTCAGAGAGAATTAGTCAGTATCAAGAGGCCGAGTCACTACTGATTGAGGCAGCACCGTGGATACCTCTATGGTTTGGCAGTAATCATGTGGTAGTTAGTGAAGGCATTGAAGAGTGGTTTGAACCACCTATGACATTACCGCGACTTCAGCATATTAAATTAAAAGACTGAAGTATATTTTGTGTAGGATGCTGGAATGCTGCAGTATACGATTCGACGAATCTCGGTTCTTCCACTACTTCTTTTAGTTATAACGTTTTCGACTTTTTATTTAACTCGATGGGGTCCCGGTGATCCCATTTCTGTAATAGCTGGGCAGGTTAGAGATCCTGAAGTTCTAGCACAAATTCGAGAAGCAGAAGGATTGAACGACCCCATATATGTTCAATATCTTCGATGGTTAGGTGATGCAAGTCGAGGTGATTTTGGTGAAAGCTATATACGGCGAGGCTTTACTACCTGGGAGGTAATCTCGCCGCGCCTCTGGGTTACCGGACAACTTGGATTGGCGGCATTGGTCGTCATCTTTCCGATCGGAATTTTCGCGGGAGGATTGGGAGCACGTTTTCGTGGTAGTTGGGCTGATCCGACAATCACACTTTCTCTACTATTTGCCGCCGCGATACCAGGGATTTTGGTAGTTGCGGTGTTGCAATGGTTATTTGCTGTGCAATTGTCTCTTTTACCAGTTGGCGGTTGGGGTGGCTGGATTGACATCTATTGGATCGCTGGGATAGTGGCAGTTCCTATTCCAGATCCACACATTTACATTCCACTTACTGCCTATACGCTGGGTGGTTTTGTTGGAGTGGCTCGTTTGGTGCGCGCCACAGTTCTTGAAGTGAATAGGACTGATTATGTCAGGACAGCCAGAGCAAAAGGCCTCAGCGAAAGTACCGTGCAGCGCCGCCACGTACTGAGAAATTCGCTTTTACCATTGGTGACGGTCGTAGCATTTTCGCTTGCTGGAATTATTGAGGGCTCAATTATTGCCGAGACGTTACTCGGGATTCCTGGAATAGGTTCTTTTCTTTTTCAGGCTATTGGCAGCCGTGACTACAATGCGATACAAGCACTCACGGTCATTTATTCTGCGACTTTTATCGTAATGAATCTTGTGGCTGATTTAGCGTATAGCTTTGTCGATCCGAGAATTCGAGTTGGTGAAGCCTCATGAACACGATAGATTCTGACATTAATTCCTCAGCAACTATTGATTTAAATAGGAAGTCGATGAGTCTGACGGCGGCTGTTTGGGCAAGATTTCGTAGGAAACGCTTGGGCGTGCTTTCTTTGATTATCGTCGTTAGTTTGTTCACGATAGGAATTTTAGCGCCGGTTTTATCACCCTATGATTATCGCCAAACAGACCTTACGTCGGCGTTACTTTCTCCCGGTTCGGAGGGACATCTTCTAGGTACTGACCGCCTCGGCCGTGACTTGCTCACGCGTACAATTTACTCGATACGGACAACCGTAATAATTACAGCGATAACCGTGCTTACTGGTGGACTTTTGCTGGGACCGATTCTCGGACTCTTGGCTGGCTTTTTTGGTAGATGGACGGACGTGTTGATATCGCGAATCGGAGAAATTTTATCAAGTCTTCCCGCATTACTTATGATGATTCTCATTAACGCGACTCTCGATGAGCGTCTCAGAATTCAAATTAGAAAGTTTGAAGATTGGTCTGGAGTTGACGGCTTGATATCGACAGGGGCGTACTCTTATTTTCTAGTGTTTGGAACCCTTTCATTATTTTTCTGGGTAGGATCTATGCGGATTGTAAGAGCTCAGGTATTAAGTATTAGAGAGTTGGATTACGTAACCGCGGCGGCGGCTTTAGGAGCTACTCCCGCTAGGATTTTGAGCCGCCATATTTTCCCAAATGTAGCTTTTTTGATTATTTTGGGTGTTTCCTCAGCTCTTGCGGGAATTGCAGGAAGTGAACTCGTTTTGACGTGGGTAGGAGTGGGCGTACAGCCACCGATGCCGTCATTTGGGTCATTATTGTTCGAGGGAAGTGGTGCGCGTACAGTTAGGGCATATCCTCATCTGCTACTAGTTCCAGGAACGGTTGTGACACTGTTGCTTTTTTGTTTTGTTCTCTTGGGCGATGCAATAAATGATGCTTATCGAGGTGATTAATTCGTTGACTGAATGCTGTGATAGGATCAATAACCGTCTCGATAGAGACGGATTTATTTTGACTGGTGAAAGACTTGAGGAATAGTAATGACAGCAATAACTTCTGAACGCCTGCCGGACTCTTTAGTCTCATTAGAAATTGAAGTTGAACCTGAACGAGTTGAGAAATCAATGGAGAAAGCTGTTCGAAAAATTTCGCAGCAGGTAAAAATTAAGGGATTTAGACCAGGTAAAGCACCGCGTAGGGCGGTTGAGGCGTTCGTTGGTGCAGAACAAGTGTTTGCCACCGCAATAGATGAACTATTACCTCTCGTTGTTGAAGAGGCGGTCAAAGAAGAAGGAATTGATATTGTCGGTCCGGCCGAAGATGTGGACCTAAAATCTCGCGATCCTTTAGTAATAGTTGCAAAGATGCCAATTACCCCAACGGTAGATCTAGGTGATTATGAGGCTCTACGTGCTCCTAAGCAGGAACTGACTGTCAGCGAAGATCAGGTAGCAGACGCTATTTTGAATGTTCAGAGACGTTTTGCGGTTCTTGAGCCAGTTGATCGTTCAGTAGAATGGAATGATTACATTAGAGGTGATTTTCGGGTGGAGATTCCTGAACGCGAAAATGATTCGGGCTCAACCGATGATGCAGTTGATCAAGCAGAAGAAGATACAGAGTTCCCTGTTCGGGAGAATGAAGTGGCGCTACTGCCTGGTCTTGCAGAACAGCTAATTGGCCTGAAAGTTAGTGAAGACGAACAAGTGATTGAATATGAACTTAGTGGAGAAGATCTCCCAGAGGCATTAGCAGGGCGAAGTGCAAAATTTACAATTTCTATTAAGGAAGTGAAGGAAGAAACATTACCAGCTCTTGATGACGAGTTTGTTGTCTCGCTCGACGAGGAGGGGATTACGACTGTGTCTGAGTTAGAAGCGAGTCTTTCGAAGCAATTGCAGGAAAGTATCGACGTAAAAATACAGAATGATTACCGNGAAGAAATCCTAGATCTANTGTTAGCNACAGCGTCTGTTGAGTATCCNAATGTTCTNGTNGAAAGAGCAATTGATCAGATGATCGATCGNGAGTCTAATCATGCTTCACATACGCAAGAGGGNTTGGACCAATGGNTGGAATCAGTCGGTCAGACTGAAGNGGAAGTGCGNTCTGCTCTTCAGGACAATGCAACGATAAGCCTTAGGCGCGAACTTGTTCTCAGTGAGTTGTCGACTGTTGAAAAAATTGAAGTAGATGCTGAGGCGGTCGATGAACAAATTGATGCGGCTATTGAGTCGATCACTAGTGGTCAAGAAGGACTTGAGGCTCAGGCACGACAATTGATTGATACCCCAGATTACCGACGCACGTTAGCAAGTCAGCAGGTCATTGATAATGCACTTGCGAGACTTGAAGAGATTTGTACGGCCGAGTCTGAAGAGGTGACAGACAGCAGTGAGTCGTCAACTGAAAAACCAAAGGGTTCCCGTCGAGGTTCTCGTAGAAGTAAAGCCACTCCGACCGAGGATGATGCTGTATCCGAGAATAACGAACCGAGCTAGAGTTACTAGACGGCCATTAATAAAGCGAAAAGGAAATAGTATGACTTATCAAAGACCGCGACTAGAGGATTTCTCTGAAAGTTTTCTGACACCCCAAAACATTGTTCCAATGGTGGTTGAGCAAACTGCTCGTGGTGAACGTGCGTATGATATCTACTCTCTTTTGCTCAAGGAACGGATAATTTTTCTGGGGACCGCTATCGATGATCAAGTAGCCAATACTATTGTTGCGCAACTCTTATTTTTGGAACGAGAGGAGCCTGATCGCGATATATCGATATACATTAACTCTCCAGGTGGAATGATTTATGCCGGATTGGCAATATTTGACACGATGAACCTGATTCGTGCGGATGTGAGCACAATAGCGGTTGGTGTCACAGCTTCTATGGGAACAGTTCTTTTGTCGGCAGGGGAAAAAGGCAAGCGTTTTGCTCTACCCAATTCGACGATTCACATGCACCAAGCTTTGGGTGGTGGATCGGGACAGGCATCTGATGTTGAAATTCAGGCTCGAGANCTNATTCGAAATAATGAGAAAATNCGTCAAATTCTTGCTGATGCCACTGGGCANCCAATGGATCAGATAAAGCAAGACACGGANAGAGATATNTANNTAACTGCTGATGAAGCTAAGGAATATGGCTTGGTNGATGAATTATTGCAGAAAGTTTCGGAATANTTTTCTAATCNNNACGGGTAACAAGATTGACCNATATGCGTTAGCTTCAGAGTGGAGAATAAACTCTGCNAAGGAAGTGACTANACTTAATGACTTCAGGCGCTAGTACTAAACGTGGNAGNACACAGTATCACTGTTCATTTTGTGGTAAAAATCAGGATCAGGTCANTCGACTTATTGCNGGTCCAGGCTCAGTATATATATGTAATGAGTGTGTNAGNCTTTGCCAAGACATCATTAATGAAGAGGAAAGTCCNGCCGTTGAATCTCTTGNAGANACGGAGGTTCCTGCCGAATTTTCNTGGACACCAGAACAAATAGTAACNGTACTGGATGATTTTATAGTTGGNCAAGATCAAACTAAGAAAATGNTGGCTGTTGCGGTTTACAACCATTACAAACGNGTGGATGCAAAGTGGGATTCNGATATTGAGCTNGATAAGTCCAANATTTTGCTGATTGGTGGTACTGGCACNGGCAAGACTGAATTTGCTCGTACACTGGCGCGTATTTTAGAAGTGCCTTTTTCGATAGCAGATGCNACCGCNCTGACTGAAGCGGGNTATGTGGGTGAGGANGTAGAAAATATNCTTCTNCGTTTGCTTGAAGCCTCTGATTTTGATATNGCGCGNGCGGAANGAGGAATCATTTATATTGATGANATAGATAAGGTTTCTCGTAAAACCGATAATCCATCGATTACNAGAGATGTNTCNGGNGAGGGAGTTCAGCAAGCNNTACTAAAAATTATTGANGGAGTCGTTGCGTCGGTTCCACCNCAGGGTGGTCGNAAACATCCACATCAGGAGTTTCTACAGTTNGATACGTCGAATGTATTATTTATTTGTGGNGGNGCCTTTGAGGGNCTAGAAGATGTGATTGGGCGTCGACGNGGNGTAGCAAACCGACCTCTTGGATTTGACACAATNAATTNNAGTGATNTGAGTACNGAAATCGANAAAGCTGAAATCTTNAAACATGTAACCCATGACGATCTTTTGCAGTATGGACTGATTCCTGAGTTTGTAGGTCGACTTCCNGTGATTTCNACTCTNTTGCCTCTCGANTTGGAGATGATGACTAATATTCTTACCAAGCCNAAGAATGCTGTATTNAAGCAGTTCCAACATATGTTTAAAATTGATGGGGTTGAACTTCAAATTACTGACGACGCNTTAACGGCGGTCGCTGAGAAAGCATTAGGTCAGCGCACAGGAGCTCGGGGCTTGAGAACCGTTCTTGAGCAAATTCTGATGGAGACTATGTTCGAAATTCCAAGCCGTAAAGATATTANGGCNTGTGTGATAACTAGTGAAACAGTTTTGGANAGCCAACGGCCGCTACTAATGACNGCAANTGATGTGGATGAATTTGAAGAATCCAAATCTGCTTAAAGTTTGCGATNTTTCTTTGAAAGCNACNAAACCAAAAACACGAACTCGACTTGATCATTTACTGGTNGAGCAAGGANTAGTATCTGGGAGAGATCGCGCNCGTGCATTTGTNCTTGCCCGTGAAGTGACNGTTAATGGTGAGACGGTCGCTCAACCGAGTGCNCGAGTTTGGTCTGATTCAGAATTAGCGCTTACTGAAAAACCTCGTTACGTGTCACGTGGTGGAGACAAATTGGCTCACGNCCTGTTACANACAGATTTGGACGTTAAAGGTAAAACTTGNCTTGATATCGGTGCATCCACAGGTGGTTTTACAGACTGTCTCCTACAAAACGGAGCTGCNCATGTTTTGGCAGTCGACGTTGCTTATGGNGAATTACATGCAAGNTTACGCCTCGATAAAAGAGTGACGATTTTTGAACGCACGAATGCTCGAAATTTACCAGATTTTGATAAAATTATAGATNTTGCCGTAATGGATGTATCATTTATTTCAGNCAAGAAGGTNCTTCCTGCGGTTTTTCAGGCNNNNAGNCCTGGAGCNGAGNTGCTTATATTAGTTAAACCTCAGTTTGAGGCAAAACGGTCGGAGATNTTAAAAGGTGGAGTAGTNCGAGATTCAAAAGTNCACGCGCGCACGATTTCAGANATTGGNATTTGTGCTATTGAATTAGGGCTTCGAATGCANGGAGTGNTTCGTTCTCCTCTTAGAGGGCCAGCTGGAAATATTGAATTTTTNCTNAGATTGTTAANGCCTGAAAACTGAGCNNATAGAGTGGTATGAGGAATTNATATAGGATCGTNTAATGACTTTGGAAAATTCGCTCACTGCNGCNACGGCATTCCCNGCGCCTTCAAAGATTGGCTTGTGTTTTCCAGATCATTTATCNGAAGCAAATGAGATTTGTGCNGGTGTAGGTAAATGGCTGGAACAATATGCGGTCGAAACATGGACATTGCCACTTCCTCAGTCNCTTTCTCAANTTTTTCGAGAAGGAATNTCAGAGTCAATACACGGTACGGATCTTCTGATATGTATCGGAGGTGATGGCACCGTGCTGAAGGCATTTGAACTTGTTTCNGAACATAAAATACCTGTGCTTGGTATTAGATTGGGCCGACTTGGTTTTTTGGCAGAGGTTGTCGAGTCTGAAATCCAACAAACTCTTAGAGAAGTCATGGAAGACCGCGCGTTACTATTTGAAAGAAATTTGATTGACGGTTTTTTAGGCAATTATGGCACTCCTTTTCCGGCACTTAATGATATTGTCATCGGCCGCGATGCAATAGGTAGTACGATTTCGGTANTGGCGGAAATTGACGGGACGCTGGTTGCCGANTATNGAGCGGANGCTGTGATTATAGCCACTGCAACCGGTTCAACCGGATATTCCTTATCAGCAGGGGGGCCAGTGTTACATCCGTCGGAGCGTTCAATTTTAATGACGCCTGTTGCGCCGCATCTTACGAGATCTAATAGTCTTATTGTTCCACCTCAATCTAAAATCCAACTAACTTTACTTCGAGGTAACGAGAGTGGTGCACTTCTCAGTTTCGATGGGATACGACAGCAACATTTGAATAATGGAGATTCTATTATGGTCAAAAGTTCGGATCAGGCAGCAAGATTTGTCACCACTAGTGGCGGACATGATTTTTATTCCAAAGTGGCAAAGAGATTGGGTTGGTTACGTTCTGATCATGTTCCCGCATATGATAATCAGAGTGACTCTGACTAGTATAAGATTTGATGATGAGTATGAACAAAAAAACAAATGTACAAGAAATTTCTGATGGAGAAATAATTCGAGCTCAGATGATTGATGGTGCTGGAATTGCCCAACTTGTAAATTACTGGGCAGCTCAAGGTCAAATGTTACCAAGAACTCTAGGCGAAACCTACGAACATCTGCGAGACTTTTATGTCGTAAGATCTGCCGATGAGATTGTTGGTTGTGCGGCGTTACATCTTGTATGGTCTGACTTGGCGGAGGTTAAGTCAGTTGCGGTGGATGAGAAGATGCAGGGCAGAGGTTTGGGTGCATCACTGGTGAACTCGTGCGTAGATGAGGCACGACGACTTGGCCTCGCAAGGGTGTTTGCGTTGACATATCAGCCAGATTTTTTTGAAAGACTTGGCTGGGTTAAGGCTGACGTAATGAATCTTCCGAGGAAAGTATGGAATGAATGTTACCGATGCCCTAAATTTCCTAGTTGTGATGAAATCGCCATGGTGTTGGAATTGAACTAGGTAGATAATTTGCCCGGGAGACTAATTTGATTGATTCGAAGGACGATACGCCGCTAATCATCTCCACGGAGCAATTGCTAACCAGGAAAAAGTTTTCCGTACACACAGATAAGCTTCGATTTAGTGATGGGACGGAGATTAGTCGCGATATCGTCTCTCACCCAGGGGCCGTGGCGGTCATAGCCGAGGATGAGTCTGGTGATTGGTTGTTGATTAATCAATATAGACATTCTACGGGAAGAATGCTTCTTGAAATCCCTGCCGGAACCAGAGAAGCCGGTGAGTCAGCTGAAATTACTGCAAGTCGCGAGTTGCGTGAAGAAACGGGCTACTCGGCAAAGAAACTTACTCGTATTGGTGGGGCCTGGATGGCGCCTGGATGGTGCACTGAATACATAGATTTTTTTATTGCATCCCAACTTGAATATGCGCCGCTTCCTCAAGATTATGGTGAGCGAATTGATGATCCCGTTCGTATGAAACCTAGCACAGTCGAAGAATTGATCCTGTCCGCTGAATTACAAGACGCCAAAACAATTCTTGCTTTTACCTACTACAAGATGTTCGTCTAGTTGCTGTAGTAAGTTTGTGTAATTATTTTTTTCAAATTGCAGCCGTTCGAGTCGATCGTCACGCTGCATCGAGTTATTATTGAGTTACGGCGCTAAGTAATGGAGTGACTATGGCTTCAAATACTGTGAATATGGATGCACTTGAGGCTCGGTACGGGTCGACTCATCGAAAAGATCGATGGTGGGTGGAACCACTTGCCACCGGATCAGGCTTCTTTTTATTTATAATTTATTCCACCGTATCTGCAATGTTGTTAGGTGGCGGGTCAGCTGAGTCACCTATACTGGCCTACGAGTCTGGTCCATATCTCTCGCCATTTTTTGAACCACTTATACATCCTGGATGGTTGCCAATATGGGTCTCTCCGGCCTTATTCATCTTGTGGGCCCCTCTGGGTTTTCGAACTACCTGTTACTACTACAGGGGTTTCTATTATCGGTCATATTTCTTAAGTCCACCTGGGTGTGCCGTTCGCGAGCCTGCTTCGAGCTATAGCGGTGAGAGCACGTTTCCATTAATTATTCAAAATCTGCATCGCTGGTTTATGTATGTCGCTTTGGTTTTTGTGCCAATTCTATTTTATGGAGCCATCAAATCATTTTGGCTGGATGGTGAATTTGGTATTGGTGTCGGAAGCATTGTTTTAACTCTCAACGCCGGCTTTTTGACTATGTACACGATCGGCTGTCATTCGCTGAGGCACTGGGTTGCAGGTGGACTAAATCAATTTTCTAAGTCGCGATATCGTAGAGTCCGATACTGGCTATGGGAGATATTTACCTTAGCTAATGTAAAACACCGTCGCTGGGCGTGGATTAGCTTGACTTGGGTAGGTCTGACGGACTTGTATGTGAGACTTGTCGCAAATGACGTGATAACTGATTTCAATACGTGGTCAAACTTTTGATCGATACGCAATCGTGGAGTAAATGAGGACTTAAATGGCATCTATTGAATCTCATGATTATGACGTGCTAATTATTGGAGCGGGTGGTGCAGGACTTCGGGCCGCGGTAGAAGCGACTGCGCGTGGATGTAAGACGGCGATTATTACTAAGTCACTACTTGGTAAGGCTCATACGGTGATGGCAGAAGGTGGTATGGCCGCAGCAATGGGCAATGTGTGGGAACAGGATAATTGGAAAGTCCATTTTCGCGATACTATGCGCGGCGGAAAGATGTTGAATAATTGGCGTATGGCTCAAATTCATGCTCAGGAAGCCCCCGATCGAGTGCTCGAACTGGAGAGCTGGGGCGCTCTTTTCGATCGAACACCAGATGGACGTATTCTTCAGAGGGATTTTGGTGGCCACCGATATGCTCGCCTCGCTCACGTAGGTGATCGGACTGGGCTTGAAATGATTAGAATTCTTCAACAGAAGTCGGTTGCGGAAGATATTGATGTTTTCTCTGAGTGCACGATTAATCAATTACTTGTTAATGATTCTGAGATAAACGGAGCGATTGGCTATTGGCGGGAGACGGGAGAGCTCATTCAGTTCAGAGCCAAGTCAGTGATAATGGCGACCGGTGGTTTGGGTCGAATCTGGTCAGTGACCTCNAACTCCTGGGAAGGCACAGGCGACGGNCATTCNCTAGCTATGAATGCCGGTGCNGAGATGATTGATATGGAGTTTGTTCAATTTCANCCGACAGGNATGGTGGCGCCTGCTTCNGTTAAAGGNATNTTGGTAACTGAAGGTGTTAGAGGAGATGGAGGAACCCTTCGGAACTCGCTAGGTGAACGATTTATGTTTAACTACATTCCTCCTATGTTTGCGTCTGAGACCGCAGACACCGAAGAAGAGGCGGATCGGTGGTATACAGATAAGGAGAATGCTCGTCGTACNCCAGATTTACTTCCNCGCGATGAAGTTGCGAGAGCTATTAACTCAGANGTAAAGGCTGGNCGAGGAAGCCCNTCAGGCGGTGTNTANTTGGATATAGCCAGTCGGCGAGATACTGANTATATAAAGAGGAGACTNCCCTCGATGTATCANCAGTTTATGGAACTTGCCGGGGTAGATATTACAAAGGAATCTATGGAAGTAGGTCCTACGGCACACTATGTCATGGGTGGAGTNCGAGTCGATCCTGAAAGTACTGCGACAAGNGTNGGTGGNTTGTATGCCGCGGGTGAGGTGGCCGCAGGACTGCATGGTTCTAACAGATTAGGTGGNAATTCTCTTTCTGATCTNTTGGTATTTGGTAAAAGGGCTGGTGAATTCGCTGCAGAACGAGCACTTGCGATNGAGCATTCAACTCTGGATAAGCAGCAAGTTGACGAGGCTGTTGCGAGAATTGCGAAACCTTTTGAGTCAGANGGANCAGAGAATCCGTATACCGTTCAGTCCGAACTTCGTGAACTTATGCAGTCTAAAGTGGGAATCATTCGTAATAAGACAGACCTNGAGTCTGCGTTGGGTGAGATATNGAAATTAAAGGATCGTGAAGCAAATGTAGGTGTGTCAGGGACTCATAGTTATAATCCAGGATGGCACACGGCATTNGACTTNCAACATCTNNTATCGATGTCTGAGGCAATNACCAAGGCGGCGCTNGAGCGNNAAGAATCGCGCGGAGGCCATACTCGTGATGACTTTCCAGCTCCATCAGATGAATTTGGAAAATTAAACATAGTGGCTACACTNGGTGATTCNGGTGNNGTGAACATAAAACGNGAATCATTATCTNAGATGCCGGAAGAGCTTGCGGAATTATTTAAGGATTAGGTGAGGGAGTCAATATGCCTTCAGCAAATATGACGGTCTGGCGNGGTGANGACGACGGCCAGTATGAAAAGTATGAAGTTGAATATCAGGATGGGATGGTTGTACTTGATGTAATACATCAGCTGCAGGCTACGCAAGCTGGTGACCTTGCGGTCCGCTGGAATTGTAAGGCTGGTAAGTGTGGGTCCTGTTCAGCTGAGATTAATGGCCAGCCGCGTCTTCAATGTATGACTAGGATGACGGAATTTGAAGAAGGCGAAGAGATTAAGATAGCTCCGTTGAAGGCTTTTCCATTGATTCGTGATTTAGTAACTGACGTGACCTACAACTATCAGAAAGCAAAAACAATTCCTTTCGTTGACTTAATGGAGCCAGATGAGAATGACGTTCGAAGAATGGCTCAGATAGATATTGAACGAGTTCAAGAATTTCATAAGTGTATTGAATGCTATATGTGTCAGGACGTATGCCATGTTATTCGCGATCATCCTGAGAACCAAGATAATTTTGCTGGCCCCAGATTTTTTGTACAACTCGCGTCAGTTGCGATGCATCCATTAGACCAAAATGCGAAAGCAGACACCGTGTCACATGGATTTGGGCTTGAATATTGCAACATAACAAAATGCTGTACTGAGGTGTGTCCTGAGGGCATAAAGATTACTGATAATGCGATTATTCCATTGAAAGAAAGACGAGCCGACGAACTTTATGATCCATTGAGAGCACTTGGTCGCTTTATCAACAATCTAAAAAAATAANAGAGTCTATTGGCCTAATCTGTTAGACCATNTGGTCGGGTCGGACCCACTCGTCGTATTGCTCTGCGGTCATAACACCTAGATCGAGCGCAGATTGTTTCAAAGTTATGGACTTTTCATGAGCATTCTTTGCAATTTTTGCNGCATTGTCATACCCAATATGTGGATTGAGAGCGGTTACAAGCATGAGGCTAGACTCCATTAATTCTCTGATCCGTTGAGTATTTGGNAGAATCCCTGTAACGCATCGGTCAGCAAATGACCTCGCTGCATCGCCAAGAAGTTGAAGCGACTGTAGATTGTTAAATGCGATCACTGGCTTAAATACGTTCAGTTCAAAGTGCCCGGTAGCACCGCCAACAGAGACTGTAACGGCATTTCCCATGATCTGTGCACAAACCATCGTGAGTGCTTCACATTGTGTAGGATTGACTTTTCCTGGCATAATACTTGACCCAGGCTCGTTGGCAGGAAGAATTAATTCGCCGAGTCCAGCACGCGGCCCTGATCCAAGCATACGGATGTCATTCGCTATTTTCATCATAGAGATCGCTACCGTATTCAGGGCGCCCGCGAGTTCTACTTGNGCATCATGTGCAGCAAGGGCCTCAAATTTATTTGGTGCTGTAATGAAAGGAAGCTGCGTGTAGTCAGCGACGTGTCGTGCTGACTCAGTTGCGAATCCNTCTGGAGCATTTAATCCAGTGCCCACTGCTGTGCCACCNAGGGCTAATTCCTGAAGATTTGTTAGTGTTGATTCGANCCTGTCGATGCCTCTGCTTACTTGTGTCACGTAGCCCGAGAATTCCTGTTCTAGGGTCAGTGGGACTGCATCCATNAGGTGAGTCCGGCCAATTTTTACAACACCCTTAAANGCATCACTTCTTTCAGAAAGCGACTCAAGTAAGTGTTTTAATGCCGGAATGGTATGGGTAGTTACCTGTTCAACTGTTGCAATACTCATAGCTGCCGGNAATGTATCGTTTGAAGACTGAGACATATTGACATCATCGTTGGGGTGGATGGGGGATTTTGATCCAATCTCACCACCAAGTGAAGTGATAGCGATATTCGATATCACTTCATTCACATTCATATTTGTTTGAGTCCCTGANCCNGTTTGCCAAATCACGAGAGGAAATTGATCGTCAAGATCTCCTGAAATTACTTNTTCAGCTGCGTTTAGGATAGCATTTGACTTGGTGTTATCTAGAAAACCTAAGGAATGATTGGCCTTAGCGGCGGCTAGNTTTACGATTCCCATTGCCCTAATTAACGAGCGNGGCATGGTTTCTACACCTATCGGAAAGTTTTCAAGCGATCGCTGTGTCTGCGCTCCCCAATACTTTTCGCTAGGTACATCTATTGAGCCCATAGAATCTGACTCTGATCGATAAGTTGCCTCTGGTGCCATTTGTCTTTTTTCCTACCTGTTGATTTGGTTCGGTGTCACTCAGTTATGGAGTAACTGAGACTAATTCCTTCACAGCCTCNCCAGCCGCCTGTATTGCGTCNAGTTCTTCGTTNGAGACCGGCATATCNTAAATCGAAGCGATCCCATCAGATCCTAGTAATAAGGGAACTCCAACATATGCGTTTTTAATACCACCGAATTGACCATCCAAAAGAGCACACGCAGGAAGNAGCCTATTCTCGTTAAGAAGGATGCTTTTTACCATTTCAATTGTGGCAACAGCAGGTGCAACGAACGCGCTTCCTGTTTTNAGTAGTCCTACAATTTCAGCTCCNCCACCTTTAGTTCGTTCGACGAGTTCTANGATCTTTTTTTGCGGNAGTAAGGAGGTTAGGGGGACTCCACCGACCGTGGCATTTGAGACGAGAGGNACCATTGTGGCTTCTGTATGTCCTCCGAGAACCCAAGCTGATACATCTCGTACGGATGCNCCGGTTTCCATCGCGATAAATGTCCTGTATCTAGCCGTATCCAACATACCACCTTGTCCGATNACTCTGGTCGGATCCCAGTTACAAGTATCAAGTGCTACGTGGCACATNGCATCCATGGGATTGGCAAAAATNACTAGAATCGCATTTGGTGACTGGCTCGTGGCNTCTGAAACTACAGAGCGAACAATCCCTGCATTCGTTCCTAAAAGATCCTCTCGAGTCATGCCTGGTTTTCTTGCCACACCTGAAGTGACAACGATTACGTCTGAATCCGCCGAGTCAATCCAGTTGTTTGTTCCTAGAATTTCGCTTGAGGATCCTGTCCATGGCTGGGCTTCNGCTATATCTAGTGCCTTGCCTTGNGGTAATCCTTCCACGATATCTAGAAGAACAACATTAGCAAGACCAGTAGCGCCAAGAATTTGGGCCATAGTGGCTCCTGTATTACCTGCCCCTACAATCGTAACTTTTTTTGTNGTCATTTATGTCTCCAATACCGCTTTACGTGCCCAGAAAGAGTGAATAAGTGATCAAACGTTGCTGGTTGTTATATCCGATGTTAAATAAATTTAGCTAGTAGCCATTGCTGCCTGGAGTCTAACGTCGATAGCTGAAAGGAATCCCTCAGTCGTTAAAAACTCNTGGTCGCCACCNACGATTAAGGATAAATCCTTAGTCATTTCGCCTGACTCNACGGCCGTTATACAGACCTTTTCGAGNGTATCCGCAAAGGCAGCGAGGTCACTGTTGTCATCTAATTTTGCACGATGGGCTAAGCCTCTTGTCCATGCAAAGATGGAAGCNATTGGATTTGTCGAGGTTGCCTGCCCAGCTTGATGCTGTCGGTAATGTCGAGTAACTGTTCCGTGAGCAGCTTCTGCCTCCACGGTCTCTCCATCAGGGGTTAATAGGACTGAAGTCATTAATCCAAGNGAGCCGAATCCCTGAGCTATTGCGTCGGATTGAACGTCTCCGTCGTAATTCTTACATGCCCATACCAACCCACCTGAACTNTTCATGACCTGGGCGACCACATCATCAATTAGCCGGTGCTCATATTCGATACCAGCAGCCTCAAAGTCAGCTTTAAAGGATCTTTCGTATTCATCTTGAAATAAGTCACGNAATCTACCGTCATAGCGTTTCAGGATNGTGTTTTTTGTCGATAGCCAGAGTGGAAATCTTCGCTCTAATGCATATCGCATGCAAGCTCGAGCGAATCCTCTAATTGATTCGTCGGTATTGTACATTCCCATGGTAATTCCACTGGAATCAAATTGATTTACCTCCTGAATAATTGGNTCCCCGCCATCAGCTGGTTCAAATGTCATGGTCACCTTACCTGGACCTGGTATCAGAAAATCGGTAGCTCGGTATTGATCCCCGTGCGCATGTCGACCAACAATAATCGGTTGCTCCCAGTTTGGNACGATCCTTGGGATGTTAGAACATATGACTGGCTCTCTGAAAACGGTGCCGTCTAGGATATTTCTAATGGTTCCGTTCGGAGATCTCCACATTTCTTTTAAACCNAACTCTTCGACTCGATCTTCATCAGCCGTAATAGTCGCGCATTTCACACCAACGCCGTGTCGCTTAATTGCATTCGCAGAGTCAATCGTAATTTGATCGTCTGTTTCATCCCTTTTTTCGATGCTGAGGTCATAATATTCCAAATTCACATCCAGATACGGAAGGATTAATTTCTCGCGAATGAATCCCCACATGATCCTGGCCATCTCATCGCCATCGAGCTCAACTACTGGATTTTTTACGGGAATTTTTGACATGTGATTGTTCCTCTATGCTGAAATGTTGTTTATTTTGTATGACACACTCTCGGTGATTGAAACAAAATATTTCTTATGACCAAACCTCAAAAGTATANCGCTAGGTTATTTTACCTTGTTGTATTTAGTTCTGATCGCTCGGGCCAGAGTAATTATAGGGGGATATTTCCATGTTTTTTTGCTAGTCCCTTTTCCGATTTAGTTGCAAGTACACGAAGAGCTTGAGCAATTTTTAATCGGCTTTCTCGAGGATCGATGACATCATCGATATATCCTCGCCCGGCAGCTATGTACGGGTGCTCTAATTTGTCCTTATATTGTTGAACCAATTCAGCCCGTGTTTCCTCTTCATTGTCAGCGTTTGCTAATTCGCGTCGGTTAATTATATTGACGGCTTGAGTGCCGGCCATAACTGCAATTGCTGATCCGGCCCATGCGAAATTAATATCCGCACCGAGATGCTTCGATCCCATAGCATCGTATGCACCACCAAAGCCCTTTCTAAGAATAAGAGTCACTTTTGGGACTGTTGCCGCAGCATACGCGTAAACCAGTTTCGCTCCATGTCCAATTATTCCGCCGTATTCTTGCGATACACCTGGTAGGTATCCTGGTACATCAACCAACGTAACAACTGGGAGATTAAACGAATCGCAAAATTGAACAAAACGAGCAGCTTTTCTGGATGAATCGATATCAAGAACCCCGGCCAAATAGAGCGGTTGATTGCCAACTATTCCAACTGCCTTGCCTTCAATTCGGGCAAACCCAACTACGATGTTTGGTGCGAAGCGCTCATGTGTCTCGAGAAAACTTGACTCGTCTACAATCCGTTCAATAACGTCTCGGATGTCGTAAGGTTTATCAGCATCTTCCGGAACAATATCTCTTATGTCATTGAGATCTCGGTCGATTGGGTCGGTACTTAACTCGACCGGTGTGTCGTCAAGATTGTTCGAGGGGAGATAGGAAAGTAAGGTACGAACATCAAGAATTAAATCTTCTTCAGTTGCCGCGGAAAAGTGAGCTACTCCGCTTTTTGCCGTATGAGAGCTTGCACCCCCAAGCTCTTCTGCGGTTGTTTCCTCGCCGGTCGCCGCTAGCACAACGTCTGGACCAGTCAGGAACATATAAGAGTTTTCCTCCACCATGAATATAAAATCTGTCAAGGCCGGCGAGTAAACTGCACCCCCAGCACAAGGCCCGGCAATTATCGAAATCTGGGGGATCACTCCGCTTGCCTGCACATTTCGATAGAAAATATCACCATATCCAGCTAATCCCGAAACACCTTCTTGTATTCTGGCTCCAGCACCATCATTTACTCCGATGATTGGAACACCTGTTTTGGTTGCTAAATCCATGATTTTGCAAATTTTTGCTCCCATCACTTCCCCTAATGATCCTCCGAAGACTGTGAAGTCTTGGGAAAATACTGCTACAGATCTGCCGTCAATTTGGCCCCAACCCGTGACTACTGCATCGCCATAAAATGGTTGTCCCTCAATGTTGTTGTCTACGGCCAGAGAATCAACCTCAACGAATGACCCAGGATCGAGAAGTAAATCCAGACGTTCTCTGGCGGTGAGTTTGCCGGTTTCATGCTGCTTATCAATTCGATCCTGTCCACCGCCAAGATGAGCGCTCGCTTTTATTTCATTTAAACGGTCGAGACTGTTTTTACTCACGAGCAATTCCCTTCGAAGTATCAATTACTTTAATATAGAGCTTTTTATTAACTATGAAGAGTATCTCGGAGAACTTGCCAGACCGCTACCACCTTGATCGGTTTCGTCAGAGAATTTATAAATACACAGCCTATTTTGGCACGTTCAGTGCCTGACCTATGAATATTGTTGCAAGATCAACTCCAGGATTAAGACTCTGAAGTTCATCAAATGTTATTCCAAAGGTTTCCGCTATAAGGATGGCCGCATCACCAGGTTCAACGAGGTACAAAATAGTGGTTTGACTGGCAACAGCAGTCGGTGATGCGGGGACAGAGGTTGCGGTTGGTGATGCGGGGACAGAGGTTGCGGTTGGTGATGCAGGCACTTGTGTGTTTGCTGTTGGCACGTTGGACGACTCAATGGTCAGAATTTGTCCAACAAAAATATTGTCATCTGTTTGCTCTGGAT